>CALVQY010000007.1 GCA_944358355.1 uncultured Bacilli bacterium
ATCTGTGTTTCTAAAGGTGCATAAGAGTTAACTGGATTAGCATTTGTTCTTGCTTCTTCCTCTAACTCTTCTTTTTCTTCTTTTGAAATGTTTCCTTTAATGTAGTACTCTGCTATCTTATTTAGCATGTCTTTAAGTTCATAATCACCTTTTAGTGCATTTTTAAATATCTCATACATTTTTATCCCTCCTGAATCATAGCAGTTGAGATTTCTGCTAATTTATTGTCTATATATTTCTTTATGTCTAGTGCATAAGTTGTTGATATGTTTGTTGGTATGTTTCCGTTAATTGAAATGTTATTTGTACCATTTAATGTTGTGATTAAATCTGATAAAGTGCCTAGTGGAATTGTTTGTGCTTCTGCTAGCTGATAATAGACAATTGTGTTGTGTGTTTGTAGCCATTGTGTAAAGTCACTTATTGTACTTGCAATATTTTTGTCAATTCTAATAATTAATTGAGTTAAAGAATTGGCTATTCCCTGAATATCATTAGAATATAAACTATTAGCACTGTTAGCCACAAATTTATCAGATATTACTGTTATATCCTCTAAACTTGTACCAACGTGACCAATAGCAACGGAATAAGTATTATTTTCTCCTGCTCCACTATTGTAATGATACCAATTCTCACTTCCATTTAAAATTTTTTTACCAACATTCTTAATCAAATTAACATTACCTTGCTTATCAATAACCAATTTGTCTTTAACTCCATTAGGCAGTTCAACCATTTCGTTACCTTGTAAGTCTATGTCGTAGGTTTGTCCTTGATATGGTTCGTATTCTGTTGCTTGTGGACCTTGTTCTAATTGAAATTTAGCGGTAAAATTAATATTTTCTCCTACATCAGCAATCAAACCAGATTGTACGGTAACTTTATAATCATATATTGATTTATCTACTGTAAAAGAGAATTCTTTTCTAGTTTGAGAATTGGAGCTTACATAATACACTGTAGGACCTCCGTCTTTTGTTGTAGCATAAATTTGCAAATATATATAACCAGCTACGTCTTGAGATATAGTATAAGTTTCACCATCTTCTAAAATATCATTATAGTCTTTATCTCTTACAATTTGAATATAATTAGCCGTAGGAGTACCAGTTACCGTAATGCTACCATCGGTATTAATGGTTGCTGTTAATCCAGAAGTAGAACGAACAGTAGTATAATCACACAAATTCTTACCGCATCTAGTTATCTTATCAAAAGTCAAAGTAGTAATTTCTGATGGATAGCCTGGACTTGGACTAGAGCTCGAACCTACATAAGGTTCGAAATCTGTACCAGCACTTCCTTCTTCACATTGTAATTTAATTTTTAAATTATTACATACTACACCTTCGTTACACATTACTTGTATTCCTGTGATATAGCCTTCATTATTTGGAGAAGTACCAGTCGCAGACATTGTATAATTATTTGTTGGTTGAAGTGTGGTTATTCCTCCTACCTGTGAAGTGGTAGTATCTTGTGTTGTTCCTCCTCTGACAGCATATCGTACCATTTCGTTTCCACCTGTAATAGAACCACTCACATAAAAAGATTGAGTTGTGTAATCAATACTAGGTGTATATTTATTTATATCTTTTAGCACTTTATATGACTTATTAAGATTAGCTGTTGCAGTACCATTAATTGTAATAGTGTTATCCTCACTAAAAGTTATTGTTAGTCCATTGTCGGTTACTATAGTATTAACAAACCCAATTTTGTTTTTGCCGATAACAACATCTTGTTGACTAGCACCATCAACTTCAAAATCAAATATTTTATAATCTATAGCATCGTTTATATTAATCGTTATATCTTTTGTTACATTTTTTGGAACAATCATATCAAGTTCTTCTTGGCTACCGCTTCCACTTCCATTTTGAGCTTCAACATTTACTGTTTGATTAGAACCATCTGTTTTGTTAAATGTTATTGGTGTTGTCGTTTTCTCTTTATCAATAATAGGTGTACCTGCTGTTATAGTAGTTATTCCAACTCCAGCTGGACCAGTATCACCCTTTTCTCCCTGAGGACCTGTTTCACCTTGTATTCCTTGTTCACCTTGAATACCTTGTTCTCCTTGTGGTCCTTGTGGTCCAATTTCACCTTGTTCTCCAGGTGGACCTGCTGGACCTTGTGGCCCTATAAAATCTCCGTTTTCTAACTTTTGATTAATTTCATCAACTAAATCATTAGCATTATCTGTAGCTTGATTAACTTCTTTAATAGATTCACTAACTTGATTTAATCCAGCTTGTAATGCTTGCATATACTGCTCAAATTGACTTGGAGTTATCTCTTGAGACTCTTCAGCACTAGGATCATAAGAACCACCAATAACTGTGAAATAAGTTGGATAAGGGCTATATCTCAATTCTAACTCTTCATTGCTTATTTTATAAGCATAGACACCTAATGTGACTATACCACTTGAAGCTAGTACTTCGGCTGGAATACCACATTCATTATTAAGAATAGACATTTGATAAGCTTTACCATTTTCTAAAGAGAAAATAGCATTTACTACCAAATCATCAGTATATTCTTCTGATAAGTCAAATGTTATCTTATTAATGTTATACTCGCCCTTATGGACTTTAACTGTACACTTATCTAATATAGTTACTTTATCTTTAGTTACTTGTACTTGCATTTAATCACTTCCTTTCTTATTTTGAATTGATGAGATGTTCTTCAACATACCACACCAGTTGGTTTATAGTGTCTCTATCTATTTTCATATTTTCTTTATTAATCCAATGAATAGCAATAAACCCTATGATGTTGCCTTCTTTGTTGTGTATTGCTATATCGTAAAATGCTCCTACATCTATACTTTTCTTAAAATTATAAGTACTAGGCATAGTTTCTTTTAATTCTTCCAAATCTTTACATATAAACTTACCATCTTCTGTAATCCTGTGTATAAATTGAGGCATACAGTTTGTAGGTAAGTTTATACATCTTTGTTGAACAGGTTGATTTCCTGCTTTAAAGACCTCGTATGTACAAGAAAACTTGTAAGCTGACCTATAATCGCTATAATGTTCCCCATTATGAAACTCGTAAACATGTATTCTGTCAGCATTAAGTATCTCTTTAACATACTCTAACTTATTTAAGATTTCTAGATCTAACTTATTTTGCCTAGGTAACATTTTACCAACGTTTGTTTTTTTGAAATATTGATTTAGATATTGCTTGCAAAAGAATAAACTTATTATGATAAATGCTATAAACTGCCCTATATCTTTTGCCAAATTAATTATCTCATTCATTGTTCCTCCTTAACTTACTAAATTTTGATTGTAATAATTTGTTTTTACATACACAGCTACACATTGCAAAGTCGCTTGCAAATCAGAAGAGTGATAACTTTTTATATAAGCTTGTACTCCTGTTCCGTACCTAGAATAAGTTACCTGCCATTGGTCAGAATAGCCATTCTCTAGTGGCAATACACCCAATAATGTATAACCACTCGGTGTATGAATCTGCCCTACACTCGCAGAGACATTGGCATTAGCGCCTATGTAAACTGGCAATGAAAAATGTTGAAATTTAAACAAACTATTAACATTTTTTTTAAAATTTTCATATCTTGGAATATTAGGGTCTAATATCTTTCCAGATCCATCTTTTAATACTTCATTCATATTTTTTGCTTTTTAGCTTAACTATGAGTAATTAATAACCAACTGATATCCAATTAACCTTTTGTGTCCAACCAGCGCTAAAAGCTCCGTTTTTGCTATGGACATAAACAGAAGCGTGTTCAGTCGTAATGTTTGTGATTTTTGCATTTTCGTCTAGCTCGGCTAATTCGTTATTTGTTCCATTTAATGTAAGCAGAACATTTGGAACATTATTGTATGTTGTTGGGAACGTTATATTTGTACTCATGACATTTGGATTAACGTAAGTTGCTTGAACTGTACCCCAACAAATTTTTAAAGTCCCAATTTGAATATAATTACTGCTTGGCACTACTAATTTTTCATATCTTGGAATATTAGGATCTAATATCTTTCCATTCTTGTCTTTTAGTACAATATTACTCATAGCCACACCTCTTTAAAAGAGAGAGAAAATTAAGCCTTTTCCTCATTTTCAAAGAGAAATTAAGCAGTAAGCTCCCCCCCCCCATGTAACATATTGTAAACTTTTTTTCATTATTATCACTTTCCTTTCTTTAATCGCTTTCTGCAATTGCTTGCTCTAACTCTTCGTCTGTACAAGTGCCTTGATAAACACCTTGTATTACTGCTTCTCTTAGTTGATTCATATCCTCTGCAGTTACTTTATTTGTTTCTGCAACAGAAGGATTTGTATTTAAATTTTCTTTTTCATCATATATTTCTATCAATTAAACCACCTCCATTTTTTGCCTAATTGCATAATATTTATTTAATTCTAAATTTGATAAATCTATTGTCTGATATGTAATAGTCTTGTCGTTAGAAACTATTTCTGCATTATTCATTAACTTATCTATGTATAAACCAAATGCTACAGTAGTAGATGTTTCTGTAGTGTTTTCTTTATCATAAGAAACCTCTTTATTGCTACCATCTTGATAATTAATTATTACTTTGTTATACAATTTAGCGCTATCATAACTATCATCTGTATTGATAGCATTATTTAGATAACTACTAGCCTCTTGATTTAGTACTTGAGTAGCATTGTTTCTATCTGCTACTTGCAGTACGTTTATGAAATTTAAGAACATTGTTTCATAGATATTTTTTTGAGTAACGTTTGTATCTGCTATCATTGTTAAATTAGTCTCAGATAATAGGTTTTTGCTAGTTAAATCAATGTTATTTAAATATGTGTTAGGTACTTCTACTGTAGATACCGTAGTATTGTTATTTATCGTCTTATTATAGAGATTTCTAGCAAACACTAGACTGTCATTTGAATAAATTTCTGCACTGTTTGGTATTAGAGCATTAGTATTTATATAAGGCTCTCCGCTATAATTAGAAGCATTATAGTTTTCTTTAACTAATATCTGATTCCAGTATGCTTCTGTAAACGTTGTTTTTGTTATAAAACCATTAACTAAGTTAAAATTAGATTTTACAAAGAAATATTCAGACCTAAACCTAAAAGGCTTCTGGCTTGCTATAAGTTTTGGATTCCACTTATTTTTATATCTAAAATAATAAAAATCTCCTATTTCGTCTTGGTCGTCATCTTTGCAGTAAAGAACATAAAGTTCGTTATTGTTTACACTAAGATAAATACCTCTTGTATATATATAATCTGCTTCGCCTAATTTTTCTAAAAAAACTTCTTCTAATTTATTATTTGAAATGGTGTATTTATACAATCCTATATATTTATCTTCAATAACCCCACTATTTCCCCAAGTTTCATTTGAAAGAACGAAGTAAACAATGTCATCATTAATAAAATAGCATTGATTGTTGAAAACAATAGAGTCAATATATAATCCTTTAGAGGTTATTGTTTTTCTATTCCAAGATGATTCACTATAATTTTGAGAATATAAATATATCGGTTGATTTAAACTATTTGAAGTTCCAGTAGCTATTATTTTAAAAGTTACATTATCATTACTATCAAATGTAGCAACAGCTCCTCCATAAACAATACCTTCATTGCTAATATTAAGTGGTGTGCTTTGAAATTTCCATTCATTTTCACTACCTACATTTATTTTTAAATCAATACATCCAACTGCATCATAATCTAACGAATTACTTATATTATTAGACCTTGCTCCCACTAAAAAGTAATGAGAAGAATTAGGATTCTTAGTTAGATATTTACAATAAAAATTAAAATAATTAGATGGAAATATATATGATTTTTGTAAAGTAAGAATATAATCATTATTTATTTGCTGAGTAAAATTATTAAGCATTATAAATCTTTTTTGACTTGTTTGCACATCTTGTTCATTGTCATAGGAATAAACAGCATCATCAACTGCAAAAAAATTCCCATCAGAAGACACTTGCATTTGTTGTATATATCTTAATTTAGTACCATTACTATAAGTTTCGTACAACTTTATCGGCTTGAACTTCTCATTTAACAAATATATAAATCCAGAAGAATTTTCTTTTGCATTCACGTTATAATATCCACCATACAAAACAGTAAAATTACTTGTATTTTCGCTAGGAGCTATTAGTCCTTCTATTCTCATAGAAGTCCATGTTCCACCATTTGGCAAGAAATTTATCCACTCACTTCTAGAAATTTCATCAATAGACTTAAATATCTCCTCAGTAGTACCCTTCTCGTTAGGCAACTTACCTATTAAGTAATCAAATAATGCTTGTTTAAATTCGTCTGTCATAGTTACCCTCCTAACTTACTAAAGGCATCTCTAAGCCTGATTCTAATGTGTTGTCGCCAGTTATCTCTAACTCTGTTATTTGCAAGTTACTGAATATGATATTAGCTGTATTTTCGATATCTACGTTACGAGCTATGTACTCACCTTGTGAGATGTTTCCATTGGCTTTAGCTCTTTGGTTATCGAAATAGTTAAGCTCATTTTCTGTATCGAAGTTATTGCTTAACTCATACTCATATCTCGTTTGAATAAAATCGCCTGCTTGAAGAACATTAGTGTTTTTTGTTTTAACTAAATACTCTGCATTTATGTGTGTAACAGGAGAACTAAACTGATACTTGCCACCTAATTTAAGGAAATCAGTACTAGCAGTAATGTTTATAGTTAATTCTGCATTACCGTTATACTTAATATAGGTTTTACCAACTGACTGAAGTTCGCTTGAACTAGTTACATCAGTTCTATTCTCATAACGTGAAATAGTACCATTTCTACCCAAATTGTTTTGAAGCCTTTGAATTTCTGGAGTGTTATAAGTTATTTCTCTGCCTTGAACTATAGCAGTATAGTTAACAGTGATCTCAGAACCTGAAGAAAAAGTATCGTTAGAGTCTAATTGGTTACTTGCTACTTCATAATAAAAATCGGCTGTTATACCGATTTCTTTTTCATCTTTCGTAGCGAATGTTTTTGATACACCATCTACCTCAATTGAATTGATTTTACCTATTAACTGCTCTAGCACGAAGGAAGTATCATATCCATTCGTTATTACTGTATTAGTAGTAGAAATATTAGCAAAAACTTGATCTGAAGTTATTATCTGCTTATTACGATAATCTGTAGTTGAATAATCGTAAGTAATATCCTCTATCTTATTAACTGTGCAATATTCTTTAGTAACCTCTATAGTACCTAAATTTTCTAATAATTCAGGGCTATAAAAATCAATTGCAGTAGTATTTTCATCAACCATATGAGTGCCCCAACGAGTACCACTAATTTGAGACAAGTATTGAAAAACATCATAAGGAGCTTTATCTAGTGTAGAATAGGCTCCTATAACAGAATTTTCACTATATGGTATATTTATATTACCTTCAACAAATCCATAGTCAGAGATACTGCTAATTACTTGTGTGATAGCTTCTCTAACAGTCTTATCTGAGATAACATAGTCAAGAGTAGTACCCTCACTTAATAAAGTGCTAGGATCAAGTATTTGAACACTACAGTAATGTGGTTTAAACGGATTCAATTCCATGTCTGCAGTGTTCTTTACTATACCAGTAAAATACAATTCTCCATCTTTTAAAATCTTACATTTAGAATAATCTTCCGGGAAATAATACTCTTCAAGTAATTTATTAGTACCTTTCCAACTTTTAGGATAAACACGGCTTAATTCTATTGAACTCGGGTTCATAAACTCTTCTTTAATAGTGAAATTAGAGTCACATACTACTTCTTCATCATCAATAAATATTTGAAACATTATTTACCACCACCATAGTTATAAGCATTTTTGGCACCGCCAGAAAATGTTTTGATGTCTCTTACAAAAGCTTTACCAAATTTATTAACGTCCATGTCTGCAATTATTGTTATATTAGGTTGGAAGTTATTGCCATAGCCACCAATAGCGGGGTTATATTTTTTTGGTACAACTGCCTCTCCTTCGTGTAAGTAAGCTAGTCCTTCACGAGCTATGTAGTTAGTACCTACATTTAATGTTGGTATTTGTGGAACAGGTAAAGGATTTTGTTTCCATAGTCCTTTGAAAGGAGCAACTCCTAAAATATCTATGTTTCTAATGAAGTTTAAAATACCATTTATTGTGTCAAACGGTATTCTTATTACTTTATTAATACCTTTAATAATTGCATTAACTATAGTTTTAAATACTCCGGCAATACCTTCTACTACACCAGTAAAAATCTTACCACCATCGCTAAATAAACCTAAGATACCGTTCCAAACAGTAGTTGCGACATTCTTAATAGTGTTCCACGCAGTTGAAAAGATAGACACTATCGTATTTACTACTGTTTGAATAACGTTCCATAGATTTGTAAATATTCCAGAAACAAAGTTAAATACGTTCTGGAACACACCCATAATAAAAGAGCCTACTGACTGTATAGCTCCCCATATGGCATTTATAACGGTCATTACACCTTCTCTAAACCACTCACATTTATTCCATAGAACAACTATGATAGCGATTAGAGCTACGATAGCAATAACTATTAAGCTAATTGGATTCATGTTCATAACTGCATTTAATGCACCTTGAGCTACTGTCATTAATTTAGTAACTACATTCCAAGACTTAATTATTGTGACGAGAGATTTGATACCACTCCCGACTTTAATTAATGTGCCAATTATAGAAACTACTGGTCCAATAGCCATAGCAATGCCTGCTAAAATTAATACAACCCGTTTACCATTTTCATCTAAGTTAGCAAACCAATTTGCAAGTTTAGTAAAACCGTTGACAGCCTCTGTTACAAATGGCAATAAGCTCTCAGTCATACTACCTAAAGCGCTGTTAAACGCATCTTTTAATGATGAGATTTTACCATTCGTCGTCTGTGAAGCTTTATCCATTGATTGATAGAATGTTCCACCTTCGGAAGTAGCAGTTTGAAATGCACCTGCTATTTCTTTAAATGATACACCACCTGCAGAAACCCTATCTCGTAAATCTCCCATACTTTCGCCTGTTTTTTCAGCGATTATAGTTAATGGATTAAAGCCTTGATCTATCATTTGATTAATATCTTCCATGCTTGCTCTACCACTTGCACTAATTTGTGAAAATGCTAATGTTAAACTATCCATTTTATTAGCATCACCCATTGCTATATCACCAAGCATATTAAGATACTTCAAGCTATCATCTGCACTTATGCCAAAAGCCATCATCTTTTGAGTAGCTTTAACTAAATCAGTTGCTTCATATGGTGTTGTATTAGCCATTTCCTTTAAAGTGTCTAATAGTTTTTGTGCTTCTTGCTGGTTGCCTCCTAATAAGGTAGTTAAATTAGCCAAATAAGATTCCATTGTTGCATTATATTTAACTCCTGCAGTGGCTAATGCTGTAAGTGGTGCAGTAACACCAATACTCATTTTAGTGCCAAAAGATGTAAATTTCTTAGATAAAGTATCAGAACTCTTCGATAAGTTGCTTATAGTTCTTTCTGCTTCATTGCCATCTAACGATACTTTATAAGTTATCTCTCCATCTGCAAATCTCTGAATATCAAGTTTTAAGTAATCATTCTTTACTTTCACCTGCTTTCTTTTCTAAATACGTCCATAGCTTCCCTAATGCTTTATTTGAATTTTCTTCATTTGATAGTGCATATTTAGCTTTCATTTTCATTCTAAATTGATGTTCCATTTGTTCTTGTTTTTTAGGATTATTAGGCGGTTTTTCGTATAATCTATAGCTCATCATCTTAGATAAAGTTGAATTATCATCTAAGAATAATCCCTCTAAAATAGAGTCAAATTCCCACCAAGAAATGTCATCTTTATTAAGGTTGATCCCTAATCTTAGAAAGTCTACAAAATAATATTTATAATCCAGATTTAAATCAAAAGTTTTCTTTCCAGATTTACTATTTTTAGTATCGAATACATACTTTGTAACCTCATCTAAAATAAATTGAGCATCACTATCTGGTAAATCATCTATTCCTAAAAGCTTACAAGAATCTTTAACATCTTCTATATCGCCATTCTTCATCAGTTCAAATATTTTTAGCATTGTCTTGAAAGTTATGTTTAAATAATAGTTTTTATCGTCTATCTTAAGTAGATTTATCTGTTTGTAATCTTGCGAAGGTTTGTAGTTAAAGTATTCATTTGTGATATTCTTTTTTCTACAAAGGCATTGGCGAAAAAATCGAACATCATATCAACTAAATCTAAATATATTGATTCTCCAGCTTTAGCTTTTATAATTTCTCTTCCTTCTTTAAATACAATCTGTTCAAATTCTTCTTGTCTTGCCTTTGCTCTATCTAATACTTTAGCTTCTAATTTTTCATACTCGCTAGTTTTACCTTCTTGTTCTAACTTTGACAACATTCTTCCGTCTTTAACATCTTGCTCGTCAAAGATAATGTCTCTTATTCTTAGCTTTTCTTCTGGTGTAATTCTAACAGTATAATCAACTAATAAATTACCTTCTTCATCTTGAACTTTAATAGGTTCTTCTATTTCATATTTTTTTCTTGTTAATGTTAACATATATTCCTCCCATATAAAAATAAAGGGCAGACTAGTAGCCTACCCTATTTAAACTCCTGGTGTATAAGCAGTCTCTTTAAATGTGGAATTATCATAAACTTTAAGGTCGAAATCAACTTGCAATACTTCTTCAGCAGTTATTTCATAAGCTATAGAACTTAGAGTAGCTGTAAAGTCTATCTGCATACCAGTTTCTCCTTTAAGTAAATTAATAATCTTACATTTAGCAGTTGCTTCTGCACCAACAGCAAATTCTTTTGCAATTATAAATTGTGCTACAGGACTTGATTTATCAAATTTAAGCGATAAAGACCATGTTGGATCTAAACCAGTCTTAACGTTATTTGATAAAAAATTATATAAGTCTTGCCATGTATCTAATGTTTCTCCTTGGTCATAAGAAGCACTTATAGTTATAACATCTTGATAATCAGCTTCTTCATTTTCTGAAATATCAAATTGTACTTTATATTGCTTTACTGAACTTTCATATTGAGCCTTTGTACTCACTCCTTCCATTCTACTTGAACATTAGCATTAATATGGTAATGTATTCTTTGATTTTCATCCCTAAAAGCATAGTTTGGCATATTGCAACTTATTAAAATTACTCTTAAATTGTCATTTTCTAGGTCTGTTTTATGGTCTAATTGCTTGAAAATAGTATCAGCAATACCTCTGGTCTCTGTATCATTAGAAGTTCCTCTAATAAGCAAATAAAAAGGTATTCTAGAGTATAGAATATCTTTGTTTAAAGAACGTTCATTTGTTCCTTCTCCTAACGAAATAGCAACTGTCTTTTCAAGGTCTTGAGGTAAATCTGGTGAATAACATTTATAACCAGTCTTTTCAATTTCATTTCTTAATAATGTAACTAAACTTTCTGTATTCATATTATCCTTTCTGCATATCGATTACTTTTTGAGCTTGTTTAGAATATTTATCTTTATTTTTAGCAACAGTTTTTTCAAACCATCTAGGTTGTGCTTTTCTATTTCCTGCTCCAGCTTTACCACCCTCGTAATATCTTCTTCTTACATAAAGTGTTCGTTCAGTAATTATGCCTTCTTTAAATCTACTATGCATTTCTCCTGATTTATACATATCTCCAGTATCTCGATATGTGAACTCATTTGAGTCTTTATAGATTTCTTCTGCAATTACTTCTTCTGCTGTTACACAACCTTTTTCGATAATATCTTTAGCCCATTTAAAAGCATCTTCCGCATTATTAAATTTTTTCACTTAAGCATTACCTCGTAATGATGAGGGCTATCTTCTTCTCCACATAAAACACCAGTATCTACTACTCGATATTCTCTACCCTTAAAGATAATCTTGCTATTTTGAATAGGTTTAGCAGACAAACCACTAGAATTAGTTAGATCATAGAATAAACGAGCATTACCAACGATTTCACGACCATTTGAAGTAACTTTTAATTGCGTTTTTTCTTCTATTTTAACATAAGTAAGTGAAGTATCATCTCCCCACTCATCACCCTCTCCAGTATTGCCTAAATACTGTTTATAAGTACAATTATGTGGTAGTAGCCTCTTTGGTATCGGTTTTATCATCTTTAGCTTCCTTTTTTTCTTGCTTTTTAGGCTCTAATTTCTTCCAACCGGCAAGTTTATACCACTTTTCAGAACCTTTATGAACTTCTTTAACTATAGCTCCCATTTTGTACTTTACCATGAACAACAACCTCCAATCTGGCTTTGTAACAAGCCACAATTTAATAAAATTTCATAAGCCGCAGGACTTACTCTACTCATGCTATTAGATGTTTCATTTGTACCGTTTCCACCTTCCGAATAGCTACCTAATGTATAACTACCAGAAGAAGAATCTGTTATTAAGTCTGAATTAAATTCATAAAAATTAATCTGTTCCAAAATAGCTTTTTTAAAATCCTCATAACAAGGGCAATTTTCTTTAGGAACAGGTTTAGTAATTATAGATTTTAGTGTATTCAAACTTATAAATTCTAATCTTGAAAAATTAGAAGGAGCAGACTGCCCAAAGTATTCTTCATATTCTTCCTTTGTAACCATAATCTAACTCCTTTCTAACCTTATTCACTAGCTTCTGCTACGTTAATAGTTGCAGTTGCTGAAGCTTCATTATCAGCTGTATCAGTAGCATTAACTACGATAGTATAAGTACCTGCTCCAGTAGTTCCGTCTTTAGTTACTACTGTGTTAGTACTAATTTCAAATTTATCGTTGTCAGCTACACCAGTAGGCAATGTATAAGTTACAGTTCCACTACCACCAACACTTGCTAAATCTGCTACTTTAGTAGAATCTGCTAAAGTTCCAGATAAACCAGCAACTGGTGTAATTTCTACTGCAGATACACCAACTTTAGCCTTAACAATAACTGCGTTTTTATCAGTTACAGCATCAGCATAAACCATACGTCCTTTTAATGCACTAGCACCAATATATTCGCTTGAACCGGTAGTTAAGTCAACAACAACAGGGTTAACCATCCACTCGTCAATAGCTTGAGTCCAGTCAATACCGTAAACAATATATTCAATTGCTTGTCCGTCTTCTGTCTCTCCCAAGTCTTGAGTAATGATGTTAACACCGTTTATTCTGTTAACAATACCATTTCTAGCTAATTCTGCACCAATTTGTGATGAAGTATTAGCATATACTGGGTTAGCAAGTAATAAAGCTTCAGTTGCGTAAGATACAGCAACATACATTCTATTCTTATCTACACCACGTTTAGCTAATTGAGCAATATCTTTAACGATATTCATATAAATATTATCTACAGTTCCATCTGGTTGAGTAGATACTGTAGAATTACTTACTAATGCGTTAATAGCATCTTCCTCAAATGTTTTAGCTAAAGAATAAGCTGCGCTCTCCATTCTTTGAGCCATTAAGTTATCAGGAACTGCTGCTGCTTCATATCCATCAATTAACTCATTAATACCTTTATTAAAATTGATAGGGATATTTAGATAGTTTGTAGCACTTTGTTCTAATGCTAAACCATTTTTAATATCGTAATCACGAACATTTACGTCCATGTTTCTTACTGGGACTTTAACTGCTCCAGCTGTTGGATTACCTTCGTAATCTCTTGAAAATGTACTTCTAATTCTGAAGTATGGTCTCATTAATTTAACGATTTGACTAGCATATCTTTCTTGTCTTTCATGAGTACCATTTAAACCAATTGGATTTGCCTTTTAAATCACTCTCCTTCTTAAAATAAATCTGGGTGTTTTGCTTTTAAAATAGCAGTAACACCGTCATCGGCATCATCACTAATTTTTTTAGTCGCTACACCATTTGTTTTAGGTGTTTCAACTTTACTAACTAAGAATTGAGGATTTTCTTTTAAATAATCTTTTAAATTATCTTCAAAGTCTCCCTCGATTTCAGAAACTTCACTCAAAACAAACTTTTGAAATTTAGAATCAACACCAGCATTCGCGACTACTGACTTGTTTTCTGCATATGCAAGTTGTTTCTTTAAAGTTTCATTTTCTTGTAAGATTTCATTTTTCTTATCTTCTTCTGTCTTTTGACTTTCTTTCCACTCGTTAAAAGCTTTTAACTCTTCTTTACTAGGTACGTTTCTAGTTTTTCTAGCTACTTCCTTTTTTAAAGCTTCATTAAATTCTTCTTGAGTAGCAAAAGCTTTCTCCACTTTTTCTTCTACAGTTTGTGTTTCTGTATTTTCAGTCGTTTCTACATTAGTATCTTCAACATTTTGAACGTTTTCTTGTTCCATAAAATTCTCCCTTCTTTTAAGTCATTAAGTTGGACTTAACCATTCTTTATTGTCTTTATGTTGGACATAATAAAAGAACGATTACTCGTTCTAAAGTGCATTTATAAGCACCATACTGACGATATAAGAGTTATAACCCTTTAGACTAACACACTTGCCCAAGTAGGATATATCATCAGTATGCTACCTATAAAGGTAGCTACAAGGCGAGGTTAGATTGGACTTACATCTTACGAATGCCAACTATTTAATACTTCCTATCCATTCGTTAGCAGTTATTCTAGTTCTTCCAGTTTTATCTAAAAACGATAAATACTCTTTTCTAGTATTACTTAAACTATTTTGTTTCCTTCTAATATAGCTATCTTCTGCTCCAGTTTGCTTAAGCATCGCTATTTCTCTTTTTTTATTTCTAATAGTTCTTTCATATTGCCTCTGACGTTGTTTTTCGATATAGGTTTCATCATTTTCTGCTTTAGTAAAATCAACATCTCGTTTTTTTGATAAGCCTGGAACAAACATATACTTTGAATGCCCACAGTTAATACCTAAAATTCCAGCAGGTTCGCCATAAGTCGAACTAGACCACGGTCTTACTTTTATACGATTTCCGTCTAAATCTTCAATATAGCCTGAATAACCACTTAGTGAGAATACTTGTCCTTGGTCTCTACTACATAGAGGTCTTGCTCCTATATGTGAGCTAATCTCTATGAAATCTCCCCCACAAGCTCTTATTCTCTCTTCTTGAATAGTATTTATACTATTTTGTGTATTTGACCTAATAACCATCTTTGTATAAGCTTCAGGAGTCCACTCTGCACCATTTCTAGCAGTAAAACCAGTAAGACCTTTTTCAGCAAACTGACTAACTGCCTCTTGCATAGCTTTAACAGTAGTTTTAGTGCCAGATAATACTTGGGAAGAAACTTTATTAACTATAGCTACATATTCATCTCCTGCACTCATCAGAAGACTATTATTTTGCTTATTAAATGTAGTTAATACTTCTGTCATTGCATTTGCCAATATATCTCTTACAAGCGCATCTTCAACGGTCTTATCTATCTCATTTAACAAACCTCTTTTAACTCCTTCTTCAATAAGGCCTTTGTCCTTCTCTTGGCCTATCTCTCTAGCTCCATCAAAGACTTTTTCTACCTCTTTAACTGTCTTACCCGAATATTTAGCAATTATTTTAGCATTCTCTTCGTTAAGGCCATTTAACTGCCTTAATCTTTCTAACTGCCATTCATTAACACCACCACTGCCATATAATGGTTGATTATTTTCGCTATCCCACTTGTCTATTTCCATAGGCTTACCTTGAGAAAGTTTTTTAGCAATATTTAAGAGCAGTTCGTTTTCCATATCAATATAAAGTCTTTCAACTTGTTCTTCTAGCTCATCTAAAGACATTTATATCAACCTTCTTTAACTACTTCTGTTTCTTGAGTTTCTACATCCTGTTTCATACCAAAAAAGTCCATACCTTCTGGCTGAACTAACTTATTTTCACTTTGAATTTTTGCTATTTCCTCTTGAATTTCGCTATCTTCGTAATGTAGATATTTTTGCATGAATTTCTCAAGTGAAATAACTTTATTTTGATATAGATCTAATCCTCTCTTAATTAATGCATTTTCATCTTCGATAATTGAGTCATCAAAAACTATATTAATTGATTTATAAGGAATATTTTCAAGCTCACATATTGCTTTGATTAAATCATATAAGCAATCATTGATCATTAGCTCGTGATGTTTTTTAGTTCTATAAGTATCGCTATTCTCTGATACTACCTCAGTAGCAGTTTTAACACCCTGCCCATCAAAGTTATAATAGTTCTGGCCTAAGCCTACACCTGCACTAATGTAATTTAACTGTGCATTTATCGAATTTATATGCTCTTGATATCTCAATTTAAAATCTATTTCTTTAATTGGTTGATTTTCCATACCAGCAATCGCAACATAAACTTCGTCATTATTGTCAAAATAACTTACATAATTAACATTTCCGTCAGAATCTACTTCTGTTTTATTTTTTACTGCTGTTCTATCAATTAATACACGTTTTTTACCTGTTCTAAACTCACGATTAAAACTATCATATGTTATATCTATTGCTTTGAATTTATCAATTTGATTAGCAAGTATTGATATTCCCATAGGACTGTCTGTATCAAAATTATTTGCGATAACAGGCTTCCACACTTGAAAATGCGGATTATCTGTATCAAATTCTTCAAATTCTAGTACATTAGAAAACATATCGTTGAAAGGAATTTCTTTCCCTAACGTTGTTTCATTTTTTGAAACATATAACTCATTTAATTTAGTGTATTTATCTCCATTAAATTCATGATAAGTGATATGAGTATAGTACTTTTTCTTTAAATCTACACCTTTTGTAAATCTGCTTACAGTAATTAACCCATTGATATATGAGTTAGTGTATTTGTAAGGAATTACTACATCACCATCTATGAAATCAATTAACGTCTTGTTATCTTTCTTGTATTCAACAGTAACACCACTACCTAGTGCAAAAACACGTTCTAGGAAATCAGGAAAATTTACTTTAAAGTTGTTTTCCTTGCTATCTAATACTTCTAGTAATCTTTCAGTGTTCTTTTTCTTATCAAGCTTTATTTGTACTTTTTCTGACCATAATAATTTTGCAAAGTCTTCACATACTTTTTTCGGCATATTCATTGTAAGCCTTTCGCATTGTTTATTGCTTCCATCTGCCATTTTCATAGTGAAGTAGTGGAAGTCATTAACGTTGCCACGATACCACGACTTCCATATTGCCATCATATCGTAAATATCTCCAACTACTAGATTAATGCCTTTTTTACTTAATTTACTCTGTATATCTTGATATAATCCCTTTTAAATCACTCCTTACTTATCTCTACCAATCCAAGCTAAACCTACTAATGTTATACAAATTATCAATGTAATTATTACTGCATCACTCATTGTAATCACTCCTTTATTCCTAACTTATTTAAATTATCTTTAACCCAATATTGAAAATCATCTTGTGTATGATCAGCATAGTAATAACTGTAATCATTAGCCCAACTGTTATAATAAGGTTCTTCGCCAATAAACTCTTTCTCCGTTTTATCAGGCTCAGGCTTACCTTTTTCAACAGTTCCCTCTTTCCACATATAATTTTCATTTTCTTTTTTGAATATTTTATTATTGTCATTATCTAATACTCTAAACTTTCCTTTTGCTAGAAAAGCCTGTGAATAATCAATTAATTCTTCTTTATTCTTACCTTTATTAACTGGATGAAATCTTTTGCCATAGTCAGTATATAACTGATTTCTTAAGGCCCCTTCTGCACTATCTATAGTTTCTTTGTCTTCGCCACATTTCCACATTTTAATCATGGCTATTTCAAAGTTAAAGATATCTCTCGATAACTCACTAGGTGCTTTCTTTTTAGGCTTTTCATTAGGACTATAATAGTAAGTATCCAATAGATACCAATAGCCATCACTTGCTAGTCCATAACACCCACAAGTAGTAGCACTTGTTTGATGTCCGCCATCTACTGAGAAGTCCAAATAAAGTACTCTTAAATTATTTTTTGATATATAGTCTTTATCAACATATTTTATTGTATCAGGATTATATATCATACCCTCTAAACCAATAACTTCACCAAGATATATCCATCTATACCTTTTATTATCGAACTTCTTCATCCGTTCCGCTTCATCAATGAACATCTTCCCTAACCACTTTTCAGGTACTGTCCTATAATCAGAATCAGTTATTAATACATCATCTCTACTTCTCATTTTTTCTACCCACTGATTAACCCAATGATATCTATTTTTCGGTGGATTAAATGAATAAAGAGTAATAAACCAGTCATCATTACCTCTTGAAAAGGTAGCAATAATCTGTTCTATTTGCTCTTCATTTTTGAACTCTGTCAACTCTTCAAACCAAACTATTTTAATAGGTGTATCTTCGTCTATCATACCTTTTAACTTTTCGTAATCATCAGCACCTGCAAAGTAAATATTATTGCCATTATTTAACTTTACTCTTAAAGGCTGTAAACTACAATTATAATCAACATTCTCAATTAGTCCTAACCTTTTTAATGCTCGTCTGATTTCTTTATATACACTATCTCTTAGGGTATTTTGATATTCTCTAATAACAATAGCACTACATTTTTCTTCACTTAAACAATGAAAATTTACTTTTAATGCATTTTTACTTGTTTTAGTAGAACCACGTCCACCCTCATCTATTTGTCTTGACTTTTTAGAGTTAAATGTGTTCCAAAAAGATGGTGCAATAATACTACTTAGTTTCATCATCATCACTTGGCAAATCGTTAATTATTTCTATTCTATTTGAAGTTGTGGTATCTATTTCTTGTTTATCTTGCCAACCAAAATTGTTTTTCATGTTAAAAATAGAAAATGTAGGATTAAAGACACCTAATAAAGCTCCCTTTTCTATACTAGCTTCAATTTTAGTTTTAGCTTTTCTTATTGTGGGAAAAAACTTATCTTTTTCTTCGTAATTAGTGAGTGTTCTTCTATCGCAGTCAAGCCAAACTGCTAAATCAGTAATAGTGTAAGGCTTATTATTTTCATCTTTAAAGTAAGCATCTATTCTCTTTTCTAATTCTTCAACACTTTGAAACTTTAAAGGCCTGCCTATCTTTTTCTTTTCTTCCTTTCGATACCACCTCCTTAATTGTTTCTTGGTTGCGGAAGTTGGATTTGCACCACTCCACAGGCTAAAGAGACCTGTATGCTACTATTACACTACTCCCGCGATATTATTTACCCCTAGCCCAAAAAGTTAGTATGATGATTAACAAAACGAATAAAAGTATTAAAGCTAAATCGTGTAGTTCCATATCATCATCTCCTAACACAAAAAAAGAGCTATTTCTAGCTCTCAAAGAATAAAAAGGGTATCAGAAGAACTTTTATAATTCTTCATGATATAATAATAGCACATTTAAAGTGGAGGAAAGTGGAGAAGTTAATCAATATCTCTAGTTTTTTTATAAAGTCTATATACCTGTCTACAGTAATCAGGTGCAAAATGAGACTTTTTAGCAATTTCCTTCCATGTAAGAAATCTTTCTTCGTGTGTAGCTTTATCTATTATTGTAGTATTTTCTTTAAGTTGTACAATTAACTCTACCACTTCACCATATTTTTTCATTTTCTTTAATTCATTATCTATCCAGTTCATGATGTTCTTTCTTCGTTTAAAAATATAATCTAACGTTTCATTTATCTGTTTATCTTCTAATATTTCAGTATATTTTAACATCTTATCTATTCTAGTACCACCATCAACCTTTTCTACAGTAAAATCAGATGACTTAGGCCTGACAACACTTTGTGCTATTTCTTTTTCTGTTAACCAATAATTATAATCATTATTTAACTCTTCTAATTTCTTATTTGCCTCTTTTAATGTCATATAGCCTCCCTAAACTTCTTCCACTTTTTAAGAGAATTTATATCAACCGTTCCTAATTTGTAAATATAAATGAGTATTTCGTATCATATTATGACTGCTATCAACCTTTATTGTGTGTGTCGAGCAAATAATTAACTGCATCTATTAATTCATTTATTTTATCTTTTGTTTTAATTAAACAAGTATCATAATAACTATCAGAGAACTCATCTACAAAGTTTATTTCCTCTATTTTATTAGGAACTTCTTTACTCTCTACTATCTCAAATAAATAATCATTATCCCATAGCATAGAACTTCTAAAAGTTCCTGGAGACCAAAGTAAATCATTATCGCTATACTTAAGTTTTGCTACTACATCAAAACAGCAACAGTCTTCATTAACTCTTAATACATTAATTTCTGTGCCTTCTTTTATTTCATAATTTTTAATCATTTTTAATAGTTCTATTCCTGTCATCTCTTACCTCCTAAAATTTTAATAGCTTTATCCATATCTTTTTGATAAGTACTTATACAACTAGTTAAGTCATCTATGTCATGTTGCATTTGTACAATTCTTTTTACAAAATCAATTCTTCCCCAATTTTGAGTTTTATCATAAACTTCATTAATCTCTTTTTGAGTTCTATTAAATGTTTCTATTGGTATTGACATATTTTCTTCAGATGCTTCTTCAATTTTAATCATTAAAATTTCTCCTTATCCAATTATCAAATTTACTATAGCACTCTTTGCAAAAGTCATACTTTGTTTCAAAGTGATATGCTCCGTAAGGAACTTTATTGTCGTGTACTTGTTTAACTAGTCTTATAGGTTTATATTCCTTTAAAGCTTTGCCACAAATACAACACTTAAAAACTTTCTTCTGCATACTATCTCCTCTTCCAAATTTTAAGAACATAACCGCTTGGGTCTAATATTTTAAATTCTCTTCTATCTACAAATTTAGGATTTAAATATTTCAACTCTTCTACAAAATTTTCTAGATCTTCCCACATTCCACGCAAAAGTAATTTATCGTTTTTGTAAAGATACCCTGTTACTACATACATTACTTATCCTCTACTTTCTCTACTAAATCGGCTTTTATTAAGTCATACAATATTTCATAATCTTCAACATCAAGTTTTAAATTATAAAATCTGGGACATATTTTTTTTGAATGAGAAAATATAGTAAACCAATTTAATTTTTTCTTATTACTATTCAAATTTTCTTTTAATGTTATAGTTGCTGTAGGTCTTCTTATTTCCTTTTCTCCACCATAGTGGCCATTTATTCTATATAACTCTATTATTTCACCAGTATCTACATCATAACGTGGTTTAAATCCATATTTTTCTATTAATATATTTAAATCTACATTATCTTTTATCTTTAACATTGAAATCTGCCACAGTCTTTTGTTTTCTCATATAATTCATCAAATAATAATTCATTATCATCTAACATTTATTCCACCTCTTTTAAAATATCTAATAAATTATCCATATAACTACTAGGATATCCGCCTGTCGTTTTTCTTAATTCATCTATTTCATAAATAGTTTTGGTTAACTTATCAATTACTTCTTTTTGTTTTTCATTTTCATTTAATAGGCACTCTATATCTTTGCAATGCTCTATACAGAAATTATCAAAATCGCTCATATCACATTTGCCACTTTTATATTCACTATATATAACATCTTCTTCAAGATATTGTTTTAATCTTTCTTTATAGTCCATTAAATCACCTCTTTTAATATGCTTAATAAATCCTCATGTGAAGAATTGTCCCAAGTAACACAGTCTGTATTCATAATATAATTAATTGTCTTATCTATCGCTTCTTTGTATTGATGAGCTTCTTTCTTCCAATTTTCCATTTCAGTAAATAGCTCGTCAAATATATTTTTTGGAATTAAATAATGATCCGATCCTTGAATATAATATTTTGAATAATCTTCTCTAGTCATTACAAACCTCCAGTTCCCTAGCTTCGGTTAAAGGAATACTACTACAATACTCATCTATTAATGAGTCTTTAATAACTTCTGCTGTTCCTGTTTGAACCACTGCTATTATAAATGCTAATACTATTAATACTGCTAATGTAATAATTACACTAAGTAATGCTATTCTCCAGCATTCCATTCTGTTTGTCATTTAACCTTCCTCCAATTTTCCAAATTCTTTTTCATAAACTTCGATTTCGTTTAAATCAATTAATATCTTTTTAAATTTATCTTTACTGATAATTGTTAATTCGTTTTTATCTTCCCAACCAGTATCTTTAGCTCTACCAATATATCTTAAATAAGTACCTTTCTGTGTTTTATAAATTTTTGCTTCATGTTTAACATAAGATGAACAAAACATTCCTGGATGTTCTACTATGGTAAAATAACTAACTAATATATCACAATTATCAGTATCATAAATTTTATTGTTTATTATTTTTTTCATTTACTCCTCCTTATAATTTCTTCTAAATATTTTTATGAAGTCATCTTCATATGTTTTTTCAAAATAAAGTTGACCTATTATCTTCATTAATTTGTCATAGATAGGGTTAAAATGCACACTATCATCACTCATATTATGATGGTAAGCGCAGAGGTAAATAGTTAAGCCATACTTATCACTATTACCTCTATTTCTGCCCTCAAAGACGTGATGCAGATGCAAGTCATCTTTTCTTTTGCAGAAGAAACACTCTTTATTTTCTTGCATTATTGATTTCATTATTTGCTCCACTCCTCTGCTAATTTTTCAATTTTATAATCTTCTAACGTTGGTATATCCAATTCTTTAGCTTCGTAAACAATACCTTCTAAAAATACCCACATCTCTTTAGAGTCATAGTTACTACTACCTTTATAGACCTTATACCAGTCACAGTCTTTACCATTTAGTTTGCCCCTTTCGTAGAACTCATAGTACTTGTTAAAGCCTTCTAAGCAAGTGCCAGGAGTAACTGGAATAAGCATAGACTGACCGTACTCTTTAAGCATTTGATAATACACTGCTTCTTTGCTAGAGTTAATCTTCTCGGCTATCTTAGTACATAGTTCCCAACAGTAAGAATTGCTGTTTAATGACCTCTTTGGATGATACTCTTTTATTTCAAATTTCTTGCTATCATCTTGACCTTTAAGCCAAAAGATAATCTTTTTACTGTTTCCTATCATTTAAATCACCTCAAACAATGATATTTGACCATCTACTACATCACTATGATTTTTAAAATTTTCATCACTCATTATCATTTTTTCTTTTGCTTCTTTATAAAAGTTCTTCTTTATCTCAAAGCCATAGCAACTTCTGTTTAGTTCTTGACATGCTCTTAAAGCACTTCCACTTCCAGCTACTGGATCTATCACTACATCACCCTCATCAGTAAATATTTCAATTAGTCTTTTAAGTAAATTAATAGGTTTCTGTGTTGGATGTATCTTAGGATAATTGCTATCTTTTTCCCAATTAAACCAATTAAATATCATCTTGCCATCATTATTGAACTTTGGTAGTTTTTCTCTATAAAGAATTAACCCATATTCAGTTGCACCTACGATTTTCATATTAGCTTTTAAAACTTGAGAGGAATAATTCTTTATAAACACTAATGGTATGTAATGATTAAAACCATATCTTTTGCCGTAGTCTATTACCATTTGCAACTGTTCAAATGCACAAAACACTATCATTGCAGGACTCTTGCCTTTTTCTTTAGGCTCTTTTATTAACATCTTAGAACAGAAGTGCATATACTCGGCTATTCTAAAATTACTATCTGTATCAAAGAACGATGAGTTTGCTAGCTTACTTTCTCCGTTTTTATTATCGCCGTTAATATACCACTGAGGACTACTAGCATAAGCATTATTTGATAAGTTATAAGGTATATCTGCTATTACTAGTTGCGCCTTTGGTATTTGATACCTTTTATAATTTTGAAAGTGGTCGTTAAATAATTCTATCTTTATAGGTTTCAAAATGGATATTCCTCTCCATCGTCAACATAGTTAAACTCTTCTTGATGGTCTCTAGCGAAATCTTCATAAGGCTTATTACTATTAACTTTTTCTTCTAACGTCCGGTTATCTTCGGACTTAACCGGACTTTTTTCATCTAAACCGGACTTTTTGCTATTTAAGAACTCTACTTCATCAGCTACTACTTCAGTAACGTATCTATTCTCGCCTCGATCATTTTGATATTTTCTAACTTGTAAACGACCACCTATTCCAACTCTATCGCCTTTTTTGAGATACTGATGAATTAACTCTGCTTTCTTATTCCAAGCTACTATATTTATAAAGTCAGTCTCTTTAGTGCCATCCTCTTTTGTATGATTACGATTAACTGCTATAGTAAAAGTCGCTATTGGTGTATTATTGGATGTATATCTGATTTCAATTTCATTACATACATTACCCACTAAAATAATTTTATTCATCACACCCATCCTTTCTATATTTCCATTTAAAGCCATAACTATAATTTCTACGATTCATACAGGCTTGACTAATATTAGTAGAATTAGCTTTACTAAAATCTGTATTATTCTTTAGCCATCTAACAGCAGAAGCTATGCTAGGAAATTCTTTTATCAAAGTGTTATTTATTCCTATCATATCTACTTTTTTCATTTTGAATTGTCTTTTATGTTGAGCTAAATTATATGTATAATGTAAACAGTTTTCTTGATGACTGACCCACTCTAAATTAGTAACTTTGTTATTTTTAGTATTACCGTCTATGTGATTAACTTCGTTTTTATCCTTTATTCTAGGAATAAATGCTTCAGCTACTAATCTGTGTATCTTTTTATGATTTCCTCGTCCTAAATTAATACATAAATATCCTTTCCCTACTCCATCTGATTCAGGCTTTAAAATAATATTTTTTCTTAAACTTTTAACTCTCCCAAAATTACTGACTTCATAAAGACCTTCATAGTCCTTAACTGGTCGCCATTCTTCTTTCATTCTTTTTTTGCCTCTCTTTCCATTAATTTAATCATCTTAATACATAAATCTATTACCTGTTCTTTTGTGTAGATATACTTAACTTCTGGCTCTTCTACGTGTGCCTTTATCTTCAATTTAGTAAGTTCATAGATTACGTCTTCAAAACTATCTTGCATAAGCTAACAACCTCTCTTTATCTATTCTTTCAACTTTTTCTAATTTTCCTAAATGTCCTTTAGGTAGCCACAAAACATAAAGATCTTCTACTGGCTCATCTGCTAACTCATAGTAAGAGTTTTGCCACGATACCCAATTTTTATCTAATTCAGCAGTTGTCTTAATATCGATAATGGCTAACCTACCATTAACTTTAGCCTTAATGTCTAAAGTACCTGCATATAAGTCTTTATAAGCTACTATCTTTTCACTTTCTAAAATCTCAATGCTATACTCTTTTAATATTTCTAAATATTGCCTTATACTTTCTTCTTGATACATATCGGGATTACAATATTTCTTGATATATGCTAAAGGTCTTTTAGGCTTCTTTTTATTTATTATTTCGATATATTTATGGACATCAGTACCATAATTTGCTTTAGCATTTAATACCTCTTTAGGTATTCCCTCGTATTTTTCTGGGAATACCTTATGAAGTATCTGTGTAACACTTGGAACGATTACACCATCAATTAGATAAATGTGTCCATCTTCTATAAATTCAACCATTATTTAACTGTTAACTTAACATAAGACTTAGTAGTACTATCTTTTAAATATTCTTCATAAATATCAGGTAATTCTTTTTTTAATTTAGTACTGTCTAATCTCTTAGATGTTCTTTCAGGGAAATAATTAATTGCTAGGCTACCGTCAGGACTAACATACTTATCTATTCCAAGTTCTTCCATTTTTGCTAATGCTTGTTCTCTAATATTTTCCTTTAGCATATTAATTTTTAAAGCACCTCGCTCAAACTTTACAATTTGTTTAACTGCTTCATCAGCAATTACCATTTGCCCATCTTCAAATCTTACTAAATCATTCATATTATTTCTTCTCCTTTGCTTCTTTTATTTTTTTAATTAATTCACTAGCTTTTTTCAAACTAATATCTTCAATTTTTTCTAGATTATTTGTTTTTAAAAGTTTTTCTAATGTATCTCCAACATAATATTTTTTTAGTAACTCTATCTGCTTATCAGTAGCTTTAACATCTTTAGAATTATTACTTCCACTTTGTGCATCAAACATATCATTTTCAATTATGTCAAAAGCACTCATATATAAATATCTTCTAGAATAGGTTTCTACACCACCCAAAGCTTGGATCTGATTACAACCTTTAAGCTCTAATGTTCTCATAGGACTTGTATATTCTTCTCTTTGATCAGGCTTATCACTATTGATAATAGTTAACTTTGCCTCTTCGTTATTAAATGTTATTTTTGTGAATAAACCCACTTCATTACATAGATTTATAATGGTTGGTGTAAAATCTGCTAATTCATAATATTTAAATCCTGCATATTTGTTTTCTCCTGTTTTTCTTAAATTCGCTTCTAATAATTTTTGTTTTACTAATTGTATTTTTTTATAAATACTCATATTTGTATAATCCATAATCTAACCTCCTAAACAAAATCTCTTTGACTAACACCATATACTTCATAAGAACTTTTAGGTGTATAGAAGTCCTCTTTAATTTGTTCTTGACTTCTTAGTTCATCTCTTAAATCTTCGTTTTCATATTCTAATTCTTGAATTTTATCATCTTGTTCTAAAAGCTTATCTACTATATCTTCCATAGTTATTAAGTCTTTAGTAAATAGATCTGCTATATCTGTATTTTTAATATTAAAAGTTGTTTCTACCATCATTATTCTCCTTTCTTTTTATTTGAAACAAAAGTAACTTTTTCTGCAACTATTTCTAAATTTTTCCCATTACTTTGAACTCTACCTCTAATTCCAATAATGTCTCCTAATACACAAAATTCACTAAAAGGGTTAAATTGTTCTCTATACATTTTGCATTCAATATAATCTGTCTCATATTCGCCCTCTGCATTTTTAAATGAACGTGGTACTGCCAATGTAACAGTTCTATCTTCGCTATTAATTTCAATTATTCTTCCTACTAAATTAAGCTGATTTAACATTTACTTCATCTCCTTCTTCATTTTTTCGATTCTCTTTCTACGATACTCAAGTAACTCATCTTTCTGCGAATCTAACTTTTCTTGAAGAGCAATTACTTTATCTTGAAGTACTACTACTTTGGCTAACAAATCTACTCGCTCATCTTTTAAAGACTCATACTTAAGCTCTAGTGTATTCTTTTTAATTTTCTTCTTTAACATTTAATTTCTCCTCTAAATAATCAATTTGATTTTTATAACTTTCTAATTTAGTTTCTGCATACATTTTCTTGTAATAAAGCAATGCATCTGCTAAAGCTATTCTTAATCTATCTTCCATAATCTGATCCCTCCTCAAATATTTGCTTAACTTTGTCATATTGCATTTTTAATATTCCAGTAGCACCACTATCGTTTTTGCAAATATCAACGTTCATTAGTGGCCTTAAATCTTCTTTGCTAGAGTTCTTATCACGATATAGTAGTATTATTTTTCTAGCACTATTTTCTAACTCTCCTGAGTCTTTAAGCATTGATAAACTTAATTCTTCACTGTTATAAGCACTTCTATTTAACTGACTAGCTCCAATTATGGTGCAGTCGTATTCTAAACATATAAGTCTTAAGTTCTTCATTATCTCTGTCATCTGTTCATAAAGAGAAGTCTTACCATTTATTCTTACTAAACCTAAATGGTCAATAAATATAACTGTATGTCTTGAATTATCTTTCTTTTTACTCACAACTGCTCTAATATCAGACAAGTTATTTACTTGATGTTCTATAATTACACCTTTATCAGCTATAGACTTTATAGTCTCTCTTACTAAATCTACTTGATAACCAGTAACTGGATTATTAACGTTATCTACTGGTATATTGCTATTTATGGCTATTAGACGTCTATAAATAGATGGTTTAGACATTTCCATATTGAAGTAGATACATTGATAATCAGTCATTAAATCACTCATTAAATTAAGCATAAAACCTGTTTTACCAGTTCCAGTCATAGAGCCTATTACTAGTAGATCGTTTTGAGATAGTTTAAGTATCTTACTCATCTTCTTGAATTTGTTAAACTTAATCTGCTTTTGTTCAACTATGTTTTCTGATAGTTCTTTAACTGTTAGAACATTGCTATTTTTAGTTATTCTAATTTCATCTAGTTTTTTCATCTGTTGCATAAAACTGTCATAGTCTATCTTTTTCTCTCTAAGCTCTTTGTTCTTAACTTTGATAATATCTTCTTTTAAATATTTGATAATACTCTCTTCTGCTAGATTTAACTGCTCTCTCCAAGCTTTATCATAGTAGAAAGTGTGAGTTAATAATTCTACATAAAGCAAAGTATCAAAATCTTGATGATGTTTTTGCATAAATGCAGGAGATACTATTTTCTCTTTTTGATAAGACTCTATTGCATAAGCTAACATTTTTGCTAAGTCCTTATCTCTTAAATATTTAGGCTTTATTGATAAACAATCTATTACCTCGTTTTTATTAAGAACTAGTGCTACTAATTCTCTTTCTATCTCATCTCTATTATTTTCAGATATTTCTAACATCAGAATATTCTCCTACCCTCAGTACTAAAAGTGTCGCTATAAACTGGTTTCTTCTTTTCTTCTTTCAGTTCATAAATACCTTTCCACGAGTTCTCTATGCTATTTTCTATCATCTTGATTTTAGTTTTATCATCATACTTAGATAATTTATTAATTAGTAAAGTAATAGCTCTATCACTGTTAACTGCTTTTATCTTCTTTCTCATTGATAAGAAATCTTTAAATAAAGCATCCAATTCTTCATTATCAAAATAAGAAGAAGGGATTATAGGGTTATTATTATTTATATCTGTATTTATATTTGTATTTATATTTGGTATAGGTTTCACATTTTCGTCATTTCGATTTGACAAATTTGTCATTTCGATTTTACAATTTTGTAAAATGGAATACCCCAATTTTGTGATAGCATACCAAGATGTTCTATCATAAGTAACTTTGTTATAATTACCTTTAACTATAAGTCCTTTATCTATTAATTTTTTTAGAGAATATTCTATTTGTCTTTTTGATAAATATGGGAATAATTCTGCAAATGCTTTAGTACTGTTATATGTCCAATAATTATCATCATAAAAGTATTTGTTATTTGCTTTATTTTTTAATATCCAGTAATAAATATGTTTCAATAATATAGCTTCTACTATTCCATATTCTTTTGCTATTTCTACATTAAATGAGTGTTCCATATATGCACCTCTTATAGTGGTAAATTCTCAATTACAGAGATTAAAGTCATAATACCTAAAGAGAATATAGTAGCTCCACCAAATAGAACAATATAAGATAAAATTGTATCTATTTTACTTTCCTTTTTCTTGTTTAAATTATCTTCTCTTACTCTTCTTTTGTTTTCATGTAATATTTCTAACATTTTTTGACTTTCTGTCATTTAAAATTCCTCCTTTTTATTGATTTTTGTTCGATAAAGTGTTATAATAAAGCCGAAAAACTTAATAATGTTTTTTATTAAAGAGAATTGTCAGAGTTGGTAGCTTCGATATTCTCTTTTTTTGTTACCTTAATTCCAGTGTACTCTTCAAATAGCTTTGGACTTATGTAGTATCTACACTTACCTTGTGGGTTCTTTTTAACACTCCCTATTGGTAATAAATTCCTTTGCATTTGAATTCTTACGAACTGTGGAGATACACCCATAAGTCTAGCTGCTTCTTTTACTGTAATATTCACTTTCTCACCTCCTTTACTCATAAAACCTAGTCCAACTAAAATTTAAAATATCTGCTATTTTCTTGGCTAATTCTGGTTTAGGTCTTCTCTTTCCACTTTCAATGTAGTTATACATTTGAGAAGTAACATTCACTAATCTAGCAATTTCTGATTGTGACATTCCTTTTCTCTCACGTTTTTCAATTAGCCAATCTCTTCTTTTCAAATTTTCACCTCCCTTGATTTTTGAAACGTCATGTTGTATAATATTCACATCCAAAAAGGAAAGGAGGAATGCCAAAGGCATATATTAACTCTTGTGGGTTCCATCTCTATTTTGCAGAAAGGAGGTGGAATAAAGAGGAAAGTTTTGCTAAAGCTATTAGAAATCATTACTAGTTCATTAATAACTGTTAATGTTTATAATGTAACTATTAATGTTTCAAATGATATTAATAAATAAGGCTTTATTTAAGCTTATCTTCCCCACAGTCCTTTTTGGATAATTTGTTTTGGAAATCAAGTTCGTTTGGCGACGGTGGCTTGATTTCTTTTTTTGTAATCTTTTCTTCACTACTTTTTGATTACATATTCATTGTACTACAACCTTAAGTTTCAGTCAAGAGTTTTTTAGAATTTTTTTCTAAATATTTTTTTCTTTAAACTTTTAGTTGTATAATTATAGAAAGTGAGGTGGAAATATGTTTGGCGAAAAACTTCAAGCTTTACTAGATGATAATGATATATCTCAAAGTAAACTTGCTGGAGAATTAGACGTAACATCCCAAGCTGTGAGTAAATGGTGTAACAACTTAGCTCAACCAGACCATGATACACTAAAAAAAATAGCAAATAAATTCAATGTTTCAATAGACTATTTACTAGGCAATGAACTTAACGATAAAACAATTGACAATATGGAAGAAAATAAAGAATTGTTAAGTAAAGTGTCAACTGAATTGCAAGACCCAACTATGAAAGCTTTATATAGTAAAGCTAGTGAACTAAAAAATGAACGTGATAGAAGAATGGTCTTAAATGTAATAAATAGTTTTATTGAAGATGTAGATAATAGAGATAATTAGCACAATGCAGTATCCGTGCTTTTTATAAATTTTCACAAGATATGGAGGGAGATGGATATGTAGTGTTATTAGCTTTATTAGAGGGAGAAATAGACCAAAATGAGTATATGTATCTTAATAATATAGAATTAAGGTATGTAAGACTCCCTAGTTATGTTTATGGGCTTATTTATAAGCATAAAGATATATTTCTTATTGCTATAAATAGGAGTCTTTCTCAAGAAAAGAAAAAGAAGACTATTCTACATGAACTAGCTCATTTTGAACTTAAACATTATGATAAAGAAGTGTTTGAGTTCAAAATTGAGGATTTAGAAGACGAAGCAGATAAATATGTTAATTTCTTAATAGGAAAGGAGTAAATTATGGGATTATTTACTAATTCACAAACTGCTGTTGCAGAAACTGTTTATGAAAAAACAAAACAATATTTAAAACCTAAAGACGGAAAAGTACATTTACTTATGATTAATAGTTTTAGTAAGTTTGCAAATCAAAACTTTGAATGCGAAGATAAATATACAACACAATTAAATGTTATATTAGAAGGTTTGCAAACTGATGGTTATGAAATAGTAGATATAAAATTTAATTCACTAATGGGACAAGGTCTCACAGGTACTGCTGAAGGATTTCATACAATAATTTTATACAAGTAAGAGCATAGCTCTTTTTTTATACAGGGAGGTGCGAAATGAAAAATCCTAACGGATATGGAACAGTATCTATAATTGATAGGAAATCAAGAAGAAGAAAACCTTATCGAGTCCAAGTATTTGTTGACTGGACCGACGAAGGTAAACCTATAAAAAAGACAATAGGATATGCTAGAACAAGAGCCGAGGGTAAGCAAATGCTTGCTAAATACCATGATGAGCCATTTGACTTAGACATGAACAACGTAACTTTTGAATACCTTTTTGACAAATGGTATGAATATAAGAAAACCACAAGAATTGGGGATAAAGCTAAAAAGAAGTATCTTTCTATAAGAAAAAAATATGACATCATAGAAAATAAAGCTTTCAATGATATAACTAGATCTGATTTACAAATGGTAGTAGATGAAAGTGGTGTTAATGCAGATTATCAGTCTAGGATACTTAATTTATATAGACAAATGTATAAATTCGCTAAAGGTAACAACATCAAAGTTGGTAATGATGTATCAATGTTTGTTAATATACCCGAAAGAGAAGAATCCACTATGCATAAACCTTTCACAGACGACGAAATAAGCCTATTATGGGCTAATAGAAACGATATAATAGATTTGGTCTTGATAGATATTTACACAGGTGTAAGGCCGGGAGAATTACTTGTAATTAGCGAAATACATGATGATTACTTTGTAACTGGGTTAAAAACAGAGTCTGGGAAAAATAGAATTGTTCCTTTAAATCATAAAATAAAAGACATTTTCCACAGTTCTGTTGAAAAAGGTTTGTTAAAAAAATATAAAACTTCTGACAATTTATATCAAGCATGGAAAAAGGAATTTGAAAGATTAGGCATAGGTAGCCATACTCCTTACGACTGCAGACACACCTTTGCAACTCTAATGGATAGAGCTAAAGCAGATGAACACTCTATCAAGTTGATAATGGGACACCGAATTAATGACCTAACAAAGAGAGTTTACACTCATAAATTAATAGAAGATTTAATCACTGAGATTAATAAAATTTAGGGAAAATTGGTAAAAAAATGAAGAAAAAATCACAGGTTTACCACATAATACCCTCCGTTCGTTGATATACTTAGATTATATTCTCACGTACTGGTCACCATAGAAAAATCCAAGTTCTCCGTGAAAGGGGAACTTTTCTTATACTATGAGAAAAATTCCTTGACATTTATATTTGTTTAAGGTAATATTATAAATGTCTAATGACAAAGAAAAAAAGCTGAAAAGCGTTTTGGAGACATACTCAAGAGGCTGAAGAGGCGCCCCTGCTAAGGGTGTAGAGCGGGCAACTGCTGCGAGGGTTCAAATCCCTCTGTCTCCGCCATTGTATAAGTAGTTAAAAAGATCTGTTATTCACAGGTCTTTTTTGTTTTATTTCTTATCAAAGCTATTTCTTCACCCAAATTGTACCATTTAATCTGAACAATAAATTTATCAATCTGATTATTACGACTTTTTGCAGCAAATATCAATTTAGAAAAATGAATTGTTGATGATGGTTCATTTTTACATTCAAGTAAGAACTTAATTATTTCATCTCTAGTAATATAAGAAAAATCATCAACTGTTCCATGAATTAGGATATCAGTCTTACCTATTACAAAACGTTTAATTAATTTTACAAGCAGTTCCTCATGTTTCATAAAATACTTATTAACTTTTTTTATTTTTCTTTTTATCTTTAGTTTGTAATCAGTAAAAGTTAATTTCCTCGCTCCACTACCATTATGAGTACCATCAGCAAAGAAATATTCTAATATTATATTAATAATCTTAAGTGGTACTTTTTCTTTAGCTAAATAGTTAGTAAAGCTATAAATATATTCATTATGTACAGTATTAGCATTTCCCATTTTAATACTTATAGATTTTTTTTCTTTACCTACTTTAATCCAAATATCTTCTTTTTCTCTATTAAGATTAACATAAGAAGTTATCAGCATATCATCATTAATATTAGAAAAGTTAGCTTGTAAAAATTCTTTAAACATAGAATTTACTTCCCTTACTTTTTTACCATTAAGGTAGTTAAAAAAGTCCCATTCATTTTGGAACCCGTAATTTTTAGTAATATTATCACCTCCTACTATAATAATTAACAATAAATAAAAAAATGCTCCAAAAGTTTTCGAAGCATTATATTTTTAGTTTTTTAACTATCTTATCTACTAATATTTCAAATAGTTTATATAGTTCGTGAGATGCAAACATTAGGATAAAGGTTATAAATATCATTAAATAATCAAAATGAGTGATTGAGAAAAGTGTCGTTAAATTCATAATACAGTAGATGAATAAATAGAACATTAAAGCAAAGAGAATTAAACGAACTCTATTAAATGGTTGACATACTTTATATAAAAGAATAAATGATACATAACTAGTAATTGTTAAAGATAAGGTTGATACTTTAGCATACGTCAAACCTATAACATTTCCAAATAATGTTATTATGACAATATTTAGAACTATTACAAAAGCAGGAGGAGCAGCTTTTTTTAAGACATTGACTAAAAAATTACCTTCTACTCTATCTTTATTAGGCTCTAAAGCTAGTATAAATGAAGGAATTCCTATCGTTACAACACTTGATAGGGTAAGTTGAACAGGAATAAAGGGGTATGACTCTTCTAAGAAAAGGAAAATAAAGGAAAGAAGTCCGGCATAGATTGTCTTAACTAAGAATAAAGATGCTGAACGTTGTAAGTTATTAATACTTCTTCTTCCTTCTAAAACAACACTAGGCATAGAATCAAAATTAGAATCTAACAAGACTAGTTGAGAAACACTTCTTGCTGCATCTGTACCACTAGCCATAGCAATAGAACAATCAGCTTCTTTTAAAGCAAGACAATCATTAACACCATCACCTGTCATGGCAACTGTATTACCCGAATCTTTTAAGGCTTTAATTAAAATATGTTTCTCTTCAGGTTTAACTCTACCAAAAACATCGTATTTTAAAGCTGCTTTTCTAATCTCTTCTTCACTATGTAAAGCAGATAAATCAATGGCTTTTAAATTATCCCCTACTTTAGCACGCCTAGCAATATTTAAAACAGTATTTTTATTATCACCAGAAATAATCTTAACTTTAACCCCTTGGTCTTTAAAATATTTAATAGTAGATTCTGCTTCTTTTCTAATCTTATCTTGAAGTAAAACATAACCAAGCAATTTTTGTTTTTCATTTTTCTTATTATAATTACTATACTCTACCACCGCTACTACTCTAGCATCACTAGTTAAGCTATCTACTTCTTCTTTATATTTCTTATAATTTTTTAACAAAAACTCAGGAGCCCCTATAAAAACAGCTTTTCCATCTTTCATTATAAGTCCAGAGCATTTAGTAGTAGAATTAAATGGCACTATTTTCTCATAATCTAAAGTGTTCTTATTATAAAAAGCATTCTTTAAAGCTTTGGCAGTAGGATTATCATCATCAATAATATGAACTATAGTTCCAAGTAAATCTTTTAACTCTACTTTAGACATTTCTTTATCTATAACATCTTTTACTTCCATAACCCCTTCTGTAATTGTTCCTGTCTTATCAAGACAAATTACATTTACTCTTGCAAGTGTTTCAATACAGTATAAGTCTTGGACAAGAACTTTTTTCTTTGATAGTCTTATAACACTAACGGCAAAGACTGTACTTGTTAGTAATACTAAACCTTCTGGTATCATTCCAATAAGAGCAGCAACGGTATTAACAACAGCATTTTCAAAAGTATTATCAGGTAAAAATATCTGCCTTGCAAACAAAAGGATACCTAAAGGAACAATAACAAAAGAAATTGTTTTAACTATCTTATTTAAACTTCTCATAATTTCACTAGATACTTCTTTAATATATTTAGTATCACTACTTATTTTAGCAGTATAATTATCATAACCAATGTGCTCTACTCTACATGTACAAGTACCACTTACAATAAAACTACCTGATAAAAGCATATCTCCTTCTTTTTTTAATACATTTTCTTCTTCTCCTGTTATAAATGACTCATCTACTAAAACCTCTCCTTCTTTTATAATTGAATCAACTACTATTTGATTGCCACTAGTAAATTTAACTATATCATCAAGAACAACTTCATCTAAAGACACTTCTTCTATTTTTGAATCTCTTATTACCTTAATCTTATGTTCTGATATTACGCTTAACTTATCTATTGTATATTTAGATCTTAATTCTTGAAAAGTACTAATTAAAGTATTTAAAACAATTATAATTATAAAGGTTAAATTTTTAAAAGAACCTACTGATATTATGGCTACAGCTAGAACAATATTAATAATATTAAATAAAGTAAAAGCATTTTCTACTATTATTTCTTTAACACTTTTAGTTTTAACATCAGTATTAAAATTAACTAAATTATCATTATATCTTTCCTCTACTTCTTTAGTAGTTAATCCACATTTTATATCTGGATTATATCTTTTTATATTATTTTCCATAACTTCACCCGCATTTCTATTTAATAATAACATAATTTAAAAGATTTATAAACTATGTTATAATAAAGTCAATGAAGGAGGATTTTATGAGAACTTTTATTAATTATTTACTCACTATTACTTTATTTATTGCTGTTATTATAACTATTTCTATTTTTACAATAGGTAATATAACTAGTCCTAATTCTACTAGAGAAATACTTAACAGTATTGACTATGATGTAGTAGTTAATGATTTTAAAGACACTGATTATGGTAAAGAAATTTACAATTATGCAAATAGTTATGGAATTAGCGAAGATAGAGTTGACGCTATTCTAAAAACTGAGGACACTAAAGATTATATTAATGAAGTTTTACAGAAAGGTATTGATGCATATTTAAATGATAATAATATTGAAATTAATGAAGAGACAAAAAAATTCATTGATAAAGCCAATGAAAAATATGAACTTAATTTAGATAATAATGAAAAAAATGAATTAGAAACCTATGCAAACGAAGTAATTAACGATAATTTTAAATTTGTTATTAATAGTTCTACCGCTGAAAATGAATCTAATAACAATCAATTATTAATTGATATTATCAAGTTTTGTAGAGATGATAATTTACATATAACTCTTTATATAATAATTGGTGTTATTGCTTTACTATTATTTATAAGTAGTTTCAAGAAGAAGAACTTCTTAGAATATATTGGTATTGTCTCTATAACAGTTGCTATATCTACGCTTTTATTTAATGGGTTGATGGCTTTAATAAGCGATAGAATGTCTTCTGCTGCCAATGCAAGTATAATATTAAAACCTATTACAAATAGATTCTACACGATTACATTTATTGGTATTATCATTGGAATAGTTTTACTTATTACACAACATTTTATTAATAAACAAGTTAATAAAGAAGTTGTCCCTTTTTAGAAATTGTGTTATGATATGAAACATCGGGAGGAATTATACCATGATGGATACAGATAGTTTTGTAAATAATATAAATAGTAATTTCAATATTATTTCTGATAAAGAAAAAGTAAAATTAGATTTAGAACAAATAAAAAATAACATTAGTAAATTAAAGAATATGAAAAATATGAAAAGTTTAAGTAGTTAGATATTCTTTTTCTCGTTGCATTTTGTTGTGATATTTTGGGAATGACTACTCAAAACTTTACTCCATGGTTAATATGGACATTTATTCTTGTAGGTGTAAATATTCCTGTTGTTATCTTACCTAAGATTAAAGCTTATATTATTAAACCTGTTTTAGAAGAACAACTAAGTAATGAAAAGGGAAAACGTAAAGAATTAGAATATGTATTAGACCAATATAAGCAAGTTGAAGAAAAAAGAAAAGAAATGCTTACAGATGATAAAGAATATAAAATAAAAAGATAGTTGCTACTCATATGCGTAATAGTGCTAGAGAAGTTGTTTTAATAATCCTATTAAGAATTTAATAATACCAACAGAAAATTTTGAGATAAAATTATAGTATTAGAGCATTTTTTGACACTTTGTAACAAAAAATGCTTTATTTTTTAGAGTTTATATGCTATATTATATGAGTAATCTGTTTATGGGCTGTTAGCTCAGTTGGTAGAGCAACTGACTCTTAATCAGTGGGTCTAGGGTTCGAATCCCTAACAGCCCACCATATATAGAGATTCAACTAGGTCTTTTGGCTTAGTTTTTTATTTATACTTTTTATATTCATTTTCTATCCACATCAGTATTACTTTTACAATATAATCTACTTCTATATTAGTTAATTCTCTATTTTTAGGAATACTATACCATTTATTTAGACAACCTCTACAACAAGTTGCAGTTGCATGTTCTGCTATAAAAACAGGATGACCTCTCATAGGTGTTTGTTTACCATCATTAGGAATAACACTTGGCTTTAATCTTTTATTTATAAAGTCATATGCATGTTCCTTAATTTTATCTAAACCTTTCTTATCAATATATTCTATATCTTTTTCTTTAAGATGAAAACTACTTCTAAACTTTGATTTAGATAATCTATATAATAAATAATTTATATCTTGCATTAAAAACACCTTCTTTACAAAAACAATTTCTATAATTATACTAACACATGAGGTGGTATTTTTGAAAGTAGTTCATCCATTAAAACCAATTTATAATAGTGAATCTAAAGTTTTAATATTAGGAAGTTTTCCTTCTATTAAATCAAGAGAAAATAATTTTTATTATGGAAATCCTAAGAATAGATTTTGGACTACTTTAGAAAAGGTCTTTAATGAAGATATTGGTAGTTCTAATCAAGATAGGGAAAAGTTTCTTTTAACTCATAAAATCGCTCTTTTTGATGTCGTATATAGTTGTAATATAACAGCATCAAGTGATAGTAGTATTAAAGATGTTATACCTAATGATATTAAGAAAATTGTTGATGATAGTAAGATTGAAGCGATATTTACGACGGGTACTAAGGCATATGGTTTATATAATAAATATCTTCTTAAAGATGTAGGGATAGAAGCGATTAAACTTCCATCTCCATCCCCTGCTAATTGTAAAAGAGGGATAGAAGAAGTATTAGTTAATAGTTATAACAAAATAAAAGAATACTTAGATTAATTTAGTCTAAGTATTTTATTTAACAACTTCTTCACTATTTACAGGAAAATCAAGATTATTAAGTAGTTCTTTAATTTTTTCACTTACTTTCTCATTTTTTAACTCTACAATAACTTCTCCAGTATTATAATCGGCTTCAACATCTTTAACTCCTTTTATCATCTTTAAAGAGTTTTTTATTCTATTTTCACATCCTGTGCAATGCATATTAGAAACATTATATTTTATTTTCATTATTAACTTTTCCTTTCTTTATAATTACAAACAAAATTTCTATCAAAAAATGTATCTTGTTCGATTGTTTTATAGATGCATTTATGCTATTATTTAATTAGGAATACTTAGTATGGGTGTTTATCTCCTTATTTTCCATTTTTAATGGTTAGAAAGGAGACTTGCCTATGAGCAAGAAAGATTTATTAATAACGATATTATTACTAATAATAGTACTTTTAATATTATATAAATAAACACCCTTTACATCACTGTATAAGGGTGAACTCATTTTATTGAGATAAATACCCATGATGCAAAACTAGGTATTCCTCTTTTTTATTTATATGTAAATTTTCTTTACGTATTCATCATATCATAAATATATCTTATTTTCAACTGGCTTTTATACCTTAATTTTATCTTTTCATTAGATAAAATTCTTTGCCTTTTTCACTATCAGTATCATGAACCATATGATAAGAAAATATATCACTTAATCTTTTAAGAGAATTTTCTTTAAAACTCAAAGCTTTATCATTTTTATCAGATACAAAGCCTATAAACATATTAGGAAAGTTCTTTGCACATGATAGTTTAATTATTTCTGATACTTCATTACGACTAAATTCATCCATAAATACAACACCTGTATCAAATTCAGAAATATCTGGATATCTATAACCATGAGGTGTATATGGTAGCTTTGGTCTATGATATCTAAAATAATCATCTGCTTCTAATGTTTTAGGAACTGTTATTGTCGCATCAGCTTCAAGATAACCTAAAGCACCTTTTATATCATATTCTTCTAACTCACTATAAGTAACTTTTCTAGATAATAGAAATTGCTTATATTCTCTTAAATATTGTGACATAGAATTAGGTACAGATTGAACTAACTCTAAAGTTTGATAATAGTTTTCAGGATTAAATCCATTCGACCTAATAAAGTCATAGAATAATTTTGAATCATTATTATTCATTTTTAAATCCTCCTTCAATGAAATTGGCTATATTATATCAAAAAGTATATAATTTGTCAAAGTTTAAAAATCTATACTATCAAGATATTCTCTTGCAACATCTCTTGGATTTTCTCCTAGTTCATCTACTCTATAATTTAATTCACTCATAATATCATTATTTAACTTACTTCCAAGACTACTTAATACTTCTTCTATTTCTGGATACTCTTCTAAAGTATCACTTCTAACAAGTGGTATTGCATAGTATGGTGGAAAAGCATTTTTATCATCTTCTAAGACGACAAGATTAAATTTCTTTAATAATCCATCAGTTGCAAAAGCATCTACGACATCACTTTCATTATTTATTAAAGCTGTATATCTTGGACTACCATCTATCCCAATAACATCTTTAAAGTTATAGCCATAAACACTACTTACTCTATCTAGTCCATCTTCTCTATTGATAAATTCAAGACTTGGGCTGATGACAAGATTACTTGAAACACGTGATAAATCACTCATTGTCTTTAGGTTATAAAGATTAGCAGTTTCTTGTTTAACAGCAAGTGTATAGGTATTATTAAAGCCCATTTGATCTAACACTTCAATATTATATTTACTATTCAAATCACTTTTAACAGTATTATAAACTTTATCTATATCAGTAATAGGCTCATAATTTAGAGTATCCCCATAAACTGTACCAGTATAATCGATATATAAATCTATATCGCCTCTTTTTAAAGCTTCAAAACATACTTGAGTACCACCTAGATTACAGTTTTCAACCGTCTCATAATCAGTTTTATCTTTAATCGCATCACTTACCATATAACAAAGGATATTTTGTTCCGTAAAGTCTTTACTACCAACAACAATGGCATTATCATTTTTATTTGATGAAAAATATGTATAGCCGAAGATTATGACTATTATAATGGCAGTTACTATTAAGATAATCTTTTGATGGAATCTTTTCTTCTTTAGTAACTTTTTATCTATGTCACTACCCTTTTGAAGACTTATAGGGGTTACTAGTTTCTCGACTATTCCTATAATATAATCAACCGCTAAAGCTAAAAGACATGCTGGTATTGCCCCTGCTAGTATTTGATAGTTATTAACAGTTCTAATACCTGAGAAGACAAGATAACCTAGGCCTCCACCTCCGATAAAGGCAGCCATTGTCATTAGTCCTACCGCCGTTACAGCACTTATTCTAATACCTGCCATAATTACTGGTAAAGCTAGAGGTATTTGTATTTTTACAAGTATTTGCCATTTAGTTAGTCCTATACCAGTTGCAGACTCTATCATATTGCTATCTATATTACTAATACCTGTAAAAGTGTTCTTAATAATTGGTAGTAAAGAATATAAAACTACCATCACAATTGCAGGTGTAGTACCTATTCCAAGAAAAGGAATAGCAAAACCAAGTAAAGCCATACTAGGTATTGCTTGAATAACACTTGCAATACCTAAGACAGGTTTATTTATCTTTTTAACATAACTTATTAAAATACCAATAGGAACACCTATTATAATAGCAAGTAAGACTGATAGAAAAGTTAGTTCTATATGTTCTATTAATAAAGATATAATCTCTTCAATATTATCACTAATATATTCTAAAAACTCCATTACTCATCACTCCCTTCTAGAAATTGACTACTTAAGGAAGTAAGAAGACTACCTCTTGTAATTAAGCCTTGTAAAATGCCTTTAGAATTAACTACAGGAATAGTAGTTGTTTTAGCATTATTAACAACGTTTAATACATCTACAAGGGAATCTGTTTCTTTAACACTAATAGAATTTTTAGATATATAGTTACTAGCATTTTTCTTTAAATCAGAATCTTTTGATAATTCATCTATAATAATAGAACCTAAATATTTATGTTTACTATCTACAACCATCAATGTATCTACTTTTAAATTTCTCATTTTAGTAAGACATCTAAATAAAGATAAATTTTCACGACAAGTAACAGGTGTTTTTAACATAATATCTTTTACTTTAATAAATTCAGGTGATGTCCATATTCTCTTAGGTCCTACAAAGTTACTAACAAACTTATTTTTAGGATGTTTTAAGATATTTTCAGGAGTATCATACTGAATAATATGTCCACCATCCATAATACATATTTTATCGGCTATCTTAATGGCTTCATCCATATCATGAGTAACAAAGACAATAGTCTTTTTAAATTTATTTTGAATTCTTAAAAGTTCATCTTGTAAAGAGTTTCTAGTCATAGGATCCAAAGCTGAAAAAGGCTCATCCATAAGTATTATAGATGGATCTGTTAAAAAAGCTCTTGCAACTCCAACTCTTTGCTGTTGACCTCCTGATAATTCTGTAGGATATCTATCTAAATAAGATAAATCTAGTCCTACCATATCCATCATTTCTTTAGTCTTTTTATTAATATCATCATCAGGCATCTTCTTTAATCTTGCTATTAAATCAATATTTTCTCTAATGGTAAGATGAGGAAAAAGTCCTGTCTGTTGGATAACATAACCAATATTTCTTCTTAGTTCAATAACGTTTTTATTATTAACATCTTCCCCATCTATTAAAATATGTCCTTTAGTAGGATTAATTAATCTATTAATCATCTTTAAAGTTGTAGTTTTTCCACAACCACTCTCTCCTATTAGACAAACAATATTTCCTGTATCTATTTTAAAAGAAATATTAGAAAGAACATTAGTACTTTTATATTTTTTAAAGACATTTTTAAACTCTATCATAATTTACCCCTTTTAATAAAATATTTTACTTTTTATTTCTTTATCTATATTATTAACAAAGTATTTTGCATCTAATTCATCTCCTACAGCAAGTCCATAATGAATAGGAATAGCATATATAGGTTTTATAGTATTTGCAAACTCTACGGCTTCTTCCCTAGTCATTGTATAGACACCACCTACTGGTAAGAAAATAACATCAGCTTTTATCACCTTTAATTCTTCTATTACATCTGTATCTCCTGCAATATAGTAAGTTATATTATTAAGCGTTACAATATAACCAACATAACCTGCATCTTTAAGATGATATTCTTTATCTATATTATAAGCAAGTACAGTCATAAATGATATGTTATCTAAGTTATAAATATTATCAGGTTTAACTTCTAAAGTTTTATAGCCATCTAACTTTTCTATAACACTAGATGGTCCAATTATAATAGTTTTTTTATTTACTAAATTATTTATAGAATCTAAATCAAAATGATCCCAATGCGAATGGGTTATAAAAATATAATCTGCATTATTTACTTTTTCTCTAATATCATAAGGGTCAAAATAAATAGTTAACCCATCAGTAATCTTAATACTGCTCTGGCAATTTATAGAAATATTATCTAAATTTTTAATCATTATTTCTCACTTACCTTTCTCTACCTTCTTAATTATATCAATTTCTCTTAATATTTGGAATAAAAGTTTAAAAAAAGTTCATATTAAAGATGAAAGGACTGATTTAAATGGATGAAAGTTTAGAAATTGTTAATCACATTTATAAAGATAGTGAAATGGCTATATCTACTTTAACAAAACTTAGCAATACCCTAGAGAAAAAAGATAACAAGATTAAAGATACTGTTGAAGATATCATTAAAGGCTATGAGAGATATTTTAAAGATGCTAAGAAAATATTAAATAATAATAACTGTAAAAAAGAAAAGAATGGTATTGTTTCTAAGGTAATGGCTAATATGGGTATTGATAAAGAAGTTAAAGATGATAATAGTGATTCTGCTATGGCAGATATGCTTATTAAAGGTGTATCAATGGGAAGTATTGACTTAGAGAAAAAGTTAAAGAAGTATAAAGATAAGGAAATTGATGATAAAGTCTTAGAACTTGCTAATGATTTTAAGGATTTTCAAGATGATATCATTAAAAAGTTAAAAGAATATTTATAAAAGAAAACTACTGAGCATTTAAGTTCAGTAGTTATTTTAAAGCCTTTTTTAAAAGATATGGTATCTCTTCTCCTATTTCTCCACCTATATTAGAGTATTTACCAGTAAAGATAATATCACCTTGTTCTATTAATTCTCCTGTATTATCAAAGTAAATTGCATTACTTGCAGGATCTACAATAGTATCACCACTTTTAGCATAAGCATGATAATGTCCTCCTTTAAAGATATGAGGTACATAACTTACAAAAGCATCATATTCTTCATTTTCTCTAACAAATTCTAATGTTCTATCAAAACATTCTTCATGTAATTTTTTATCAAAGATATATGATGATTTAGTATCTTTAAAATATTCACTAGCTTTCCCTAATTTTATCCTTCCAATATCAGTCTCTAATATAGTTTTATTATCAATAGTAGTTACTTTATTTATAATAGGAACATCTTCTATCTTAACAAGAGGATTAACAGAAAGATAATCATAAATATACTCATTTAGTAGTGCCTGTTTATTATAATTTTGTTTCTTCAAATACAAAGCTATATCATCTTTTTGATACTTAGATAATTCTACATAATTAACTAAAAATCTATCTGTAATATCCTGTACATCTTCATAATCACTATATGGCAAATTATAATGTCTTGCCAAACCTCTAAAATATGATAATACAGTTTTTAACTTATTTAAATCTTGATTTTCCATCTCAACTTCTTTAAACTCATAATCACCCATAACCTCATCCCCTTTAATTGGCTACATTATATCATATTTTATCAAAAAAATAAAGCCCTAATCGGACTTATTCTTAAGTATATAGTTATATGACTCCCTACACATATCTTCTATTCCAAGTTCTGCTTTAAAGCCAATTTCTTCATAAGCTTTACCTGGATCAGCATAACAAGCATCTATATCTCCAGGACGCCTATCTACTATTTTATATGGTACTTTAACATTATTTACTTCTTCAAATGTCTTAACTAAATCCAAAACACTATATCCAGTCCCTGTTCCTAAATTATAATACTCAATTCCTTTAAATCTAACACACTTTTCTAAGGCTTTTATATGTCCTTTAGCAAGATCAACAACATGAATATAATCTCTTACTCCTGTACCATCATGAGTATCATAGTCATTTCCAAACACACTCAACATTTCTAATTCTTTAGTAGCAACTCTAACAATATAAGGCATTAAATTATTAGGTATCCCCCTAGGATTCTCTCCTAAAAGCCCACTTTTATGAGCTCCTATCGGATTAAAATATCTAAGCACAATTATAGACATCTCTTTATCTGCCTTAGATAAATCAGCAAGTATCCTTTCTATCATTAATTTAGTTGTCCCATATGGATTAGTTGTTGATAATGGAAAATCTTCTTTAATAGGTAATTCTTTAGGATTCCCATAAACAGTCGCACTACTAGAAAATACAAAATTATGACAGTTTTCTTTCTTCATAACTTCTAATAATGTAAGAGTAGAATCTAAATTATTACGATAATATTTCAAAGGCTCCCTAACTGATTCCCCAACTGCTTTATATCCTGCAAAATGAATAACAGCATCTATTTTATTTACCCTAAATACTTTCTTTACTTCTTCTTTATCACATACATCAATATCATAAAATTTAGGTCTTTTAGAAGTAATTTCCTCTATTTTTTCTAAAACATCAATACTAGAATTAGATAAATTATCAACAATAACTACTTCATAACCACTATTTAATAATTCAACACAAGTATGACTTCCAATAAAACCTAATCCCCCTGTAACTAATACCTTCATAAAAAATCCTCCCATTATAAGATTAAAAGATACTATCTCATAACCTGAACAGTATCTTTTAATTCCATCATTGCACTAGTTATCTCTTCTTCTATCTCTGTTAAAGCGCTCTTACTAATATTAGATAAAATTACAAGTTCTCGAACCGTATCAATTATAATTTTTCCCCAAATAATACCACTTCTAACTTTTAAATCATTAAACAAATCAGGAGTAATGCTATCAAAGAAATAACCAAAAACAACTCTATCTCTAGCTATTACTAATCTTTTATTAGTAACGGCAATTATACCTGTACTAGTAACATCTAAAGAACTCTTATTTTTCTGAGCATAAAAAACATATCTAATAGTTTCATCATCATGTAAATGTTCAAGTAATATTTTAGAATGTTTTTTTAATCTCCATCCAATAGTCAAAGGATATTTACTTTTAAAATCAGTAAGTCCTTTTTTTAATATTTCTTCATTACTCATATTAACTCCTATTCATCAATAAATCCATTATCTTTTAAGAAATTAACAGTAGTATCTTTATCAGTTAAACCTTCTTGAATATCAACTATTTCATCATCTTTAACTACAAGTAATAAAGGTGTTCCATATCCTTCACTGAAATAATCATCTGATTTAACCAATTTAGCTTGACCATCATCATCTAATTCATCAGTATTTAAATAGTTAACTTCTACTCCATACTCATAAACTATATTTCTAACAATAGGTTCCATTTCTTGACAATAATGACAAGTAGGCCTAGCTATATAAATAATTGAAGCTTCATCTCCTTCTTTAAGATCTAAATATTCATCAATATCAATATCAGTTAAATCTCCTTTATCAGTATCACTAGAAGTTGTACTTCCACCGTTATTACACTGTTGTAATTCTGATGTAAAGTAACTAGCACCAAAT
>CALVQY010000008.1 GCA_944358355.1 uncultured Bacilli bacterium
ATAAACTTTCTTATTAGATACTTTATATGTTATTTTATTTTTGAAATTGTTGGATATTATAAATTTAAAATTAACAACTACTAGGTAAACTTGAATTACTTGAATTTATATTAAGTCTTTTTTCTAGTTCAAAAATTCTTTGATCTTTTTCTTTTATTATTTTTTCGTATTTTCCACTTACTTCTTGAACTGCCTTAGTAACTGCTTTAGTTAAAGTAGCTTCTAGCTTCTTATCATAATTTTCTTCTAAATATTTTAGTTTAGATGCTAGTGATTTTTTCTCTTCTATTAATTCATAATTTCTATCTTGTAATTCTACTAACTTCTTTTCTAATTCATTAACTCTAGTTTGTAATTTACCTAATGTATTTCTCATCTTTAAAACTCCTTTTATTTTCATTATTATATTATCATATAATTGTGGGATTTTATCATAATAATTGTGTAAAAAAAGTAACTATTTCACTTTAGGTTGTGAATAGTTACATTTTTTTCATTTTCTAAATATAAATAGTATTTTACCCATTTTTCTATTTCACTTCTATTGAAATAATTTTGTTTTTTTCTTATTTCATTTATTAAGTTATTAAGTTGATTTTTTATTATATAATCTATTTCTTTTGGATATTTAAATTTCTTTTTGTGATAATTATATTCATTTTTATCAACAACCTTGAAACTTCCACTACTAAACACTTTAACATCTAAATCATAATCTATGTATTTGATTGTATTTTCTTCTATTATTATTGGACTTGCCATATTACAGTAATAGCATATGCCTTTTCCCTTATATTGTCCTATGATATTGTACCATTTATGTAAGAAAAAAAATAATATAGCTGGCTCTTTTGTTTTCCAGGTGTGTCCATCTTTTTCTGTGACAGTTGTACAATTATTTGCAAAAATTAAGATTCCTTTTTTAAAATCAAAATTTAGAAGTGTCGCTTCATCCCAGGCTTTATATATTTGACCATTATGTTTATAACTGTGTATTTGATATTTATGACCTATTTTTAATTTTTCCATTTTTTAACACCTCCTTTATAATTAAAAGAAAGTAAGTATCAAAAGCTTACTTTCTACCAAAGTATTTTATTGCCCAGCATGCTATTAAAAATAGTATTATAGCAAGAATAACCCAGAATGCTGGCTCTTTTGTGTAGGGAGTCAAAAAATCATTTATCTGTGTTGTTAAATCTTCAAGCGTATTTTTTAAGTTAAGTATTTGCATTTTAATCTTCCTCTTCTCTATCTACTTCTTTAACTACTTTAGCCGTTCTAGCTTTTTTACTTCTACTTTTATTTTCTTTTCTTTCTGTACTTATTTCTACACTAAAATTACTACTTTTTCTTAATATGATGCTATTAATTATATCTAAAACAGCATAAATTATCATAAAAATGCCAATAATCTGTGTAACTACTACAGCACTTGTAAATGGATTAAATAATATAACTACTCCACACACTAAACAAACGATAGCCATTATTAATGATGGTAAAAAATATTTACTATTTAAATTTTTTAAAACGAGAGCTTGTTGTACTTTAAAGGAACTACTAATTATGACAGCAATGCCTACAACAATCGGAATAATACTACCAATAAATTCTGGGACAGTTACTAAAAATACTCCTGCAACAATGCTAACGATACCATAAACTATATTTAGCTCTACAAAAATATCTTTAGTACTATTTCTTAAAAAGTTTATAATTGCAATAACTCCTAAAGCTATTAAGATACCACCTACTAAATATGAAATTCCCATTAAAGTAGCACTCGATTTAAAAAAAAGTAGTAAGCCTAACAATAATAAGAATATAGAGCTTATCAAAGATGGCCAAATTACCTTTTTAATCTCTACTTTCATCTTTAACCTCCTCTTTGTTACATTTTAACACACTTTTTGTATCTTGACTAGGTTCATTTTCATCATCCATGTAGTAAACTGTACTTATATTTTGTGTTTTTGTTAAACGTTCATATATTAAAGGTTTTTTACGCCCAAAAAATTTTAAACATATTTCAAAGTAAGTATAAGTTATGAAAAGAATATAAAATAGTATTATAATTCCATTAATATAGTTGTTTAGCTCTATTATAATGATAGGTCCAAAAACAATTAGAAAATAAAGAATTATTTGTCTTATACATATTGATATTTTTTTATACCTGTTTTTACTATCTAATTTTATTTTTACTATATATTTTCCAAGGGTGTATGAAGTTAAGGTTGGTAGTATTATATAATAAAATATAATAATAATTACTAATGGTAAGAGGAAGTTATTAAAATTTAGGAATGTTAATATTGTAAACATTATAGTTGCAAAAATGAAAATATCTATTAAGAAGGCTAAAAACCTTCTATATATAGATACAGTTTTACCTCTTTTATAAGATAATCTATCTATTTCATCTCTTGCAGGTAAAAAAATGGTGACAAGAGGAGTAATTAAATAACCTAAGACACCACCCAAAGTATTAATAATTAAGTCATCAACATCAAAAAGGCGATAAGCTTTTGGATAAAGACCATATAAACCTGTAAGTTGGGTAATTTCAAAATAAAGGCTCAAAAGAAACGTATAAATTATAGTTGTAGAAAGTTTTTTCTTAAAATAATATCTTAAATAAATACCAAACGGTATAGTAATGGCGATGTTAAAAAGAGTTGTATAAACTATAGGTGATTTTAGAAAAGTTACTACACTACTTGCTTCTTTAAAAGAGGTGACAAAATCACCTAAAAAGGAAAAAGGTATTAATTGAGGTATCTTTGTTGGCATCGCTATAACTTCTTCTTTACTTGGTAATGGTAATATTACAAGAAAATATGCCGTTAAAAGGTAAAGGATAAAAGTGTAAACAATACTGCTTCTTATTAAAGGTACTGATCCATATTTATGATATTGAACTAATAAATAGGGTAAAGTTATTAAAAAAGCTAAAAATGGAAAAATTAGAAAAGCAGTCTTAATTGATTCTAAATATACTTCCATATTATATCCTAAAATAATTTTAATACTTCATCAAGGTCAGTTGAGCCATTGAAGTAAGTAACTAATTTTTCTAAAAACTCCGAAGATTGATTATTCTTTGCTAATAGTTTGGTTAAGGAGTTAATGGCAATACTTCCTTCAACAGTATAATGTTTTTTATATACTTCAGCTTCTTCATTATTAGTATATAGTAGAACTCCATAACTATAGTTACGACTCGTTTTGCTATTACAAGTTAAGAGAATATCCCCTAAAGCTCCATAACAAGTAGCTGTATCACCACTTCCTCCTAGTTTAGTTACTAAATCTTTAGCATAATTATATATTTTAGTTAAATAATAAGCATTAGTAGAGTCACCTTGATATTTACTATTAATACTTCCCATAAGAATAGCTAAGACATTTTTAATAACCCCATATAATTCTAAACCAACATAATCGTCTATTACTTCTATTTCAACATTAGTTTCTTCAAATAGCTTTAACATTAACTCTTTAGTCTTTTCATCTTTTGTCCCAAGAGTTAGGCCAGCTTTACTATTAACGATAAGCTCTTTAGCAAAAGTTGGACCAGCAAGATAAGAAACGTGTCCTTTTAATTTAAGTTCAGCAAATATTTCTGTCATTAAAAGATCTGTGTTTCTCTCAAGACCCTTAGATACTAGAATTACTCTGCTATTATCATTTAAATATTCTTTTATTCTATTAAGTACTTCTCTTACATGATTGCACGGTATTGCTACTATGATTAAATCAGAATTACTTAAAGCTTTCTCCAAATCCATAGTTACATCTAAATCATTCGCTAATTCTATTCCTGTTAGGACTTTATCATAAGTGTTATTGTTAGTTATTTCTAAATATTCTTCTTCAAAAGCAGTCCAAAAAATAATATCGGCTTTGCTTTTATCATGTAATAAATTTCCAAGAGCAAGTCCAAATGCTCCTGTTCCTAAAATTGTTACTTGCATATTATCACCTTCATATTAATGATACTAATAACTTTACTTTTTGACAAGAAAAATAATCTTACTAATTTGTAAGACTACTTAACTTCTGTTCCACCAAAGATAGATATACCGTTAATTGTTATAGTATGATTTTTCTTTTTATCAGTAGAAGTTGTTTTATTTTCATTTCCTCCAAATAGTGAGAAAGAATTAAATTTCACTTTAAAATTATCATTTACAAAGATACTAGTTCCTCCAAAAATGGAATAAGCATTAATAGTTATATCTTCTTTTGACTCTAATTCTCTTAAATCTAAGCCAACCCCACCAAAGACACTATAAATATTAGCACCTTTAAAATTAGTATCTGTTACTCTTTCTTCTAAACCACTAAATATACCATAATAGTTTTTTAGATTATTATCTTTTCTTTTAAAAACTTTTTTTACTTTTAAACTCTCTATTACAATAAATAGTCCTATGATTATTAAAAGAATAGGAAAAAAAGCATCATCTAGTGGATCTTTAATAATGTTTAATTCTTCTAATAAAAACCAAGTTCCTAAATATAAAACAGTTGTGTTTGCAAGAGTAAACTTCTTGCCTTTTATAATGTAGTATAGAGATGATGCCATTAAAACTAGAGGTATTAAATAAGAAAAGTCAATATTAAACTCTGGGGCAATTATTGATATTAAAAATAAAACTCCTATTAAAATAAATATTAATCCTATAGACATATAAACACTCCTTTACACAATTATATATGACTTAAATATTATTATCAATAGTTATGCATAATTTAACTTTTTTTGCCAATACTATCATTAGTTATATAGCCAGTAGTCGTATAACCATGCAATTGTTAAAATTAAGTTGAGGGCGATAAAATGAATAATGATGGTATTGAGGTTAAAATTGGCGATAGTGCTTTTTACTTTAAACTTGGTAATTTACTTGATAAGAAGAAAATAAGTAAAAATAAGCTTAGTCAAGATACAGAAACTGATTATAAAGTTATTACTAGATATATTAATGGTGATTTAACGAGATTAGATATTAATATCTTAGAGCGACTTTGTAATTATTTGGACTGTAATATCTCTGATATTGTCGAACTTAAAAAGAATGTTTTTAAGTAAAAAAGTTTAAGATTTAACTCTTAAGCTTTTTTCTTTCTTGGAATAAAGTGTTCTATTCCTTTATATTTGTCACGTTTTTTAATATAGAAATAACCTAGGATAGAGAAAGTTACAGCTCCTATAAAGTTAACTATTAAATCTTCCATGGTATCTACTAGACCTATATCTAGGTAACCATCTGATATTGTTATAGTATCATTACCATAGTAAATAGTAGTTTTATTTATATCTTTAATTATCTCCGGGTCAAAAGCATTAGCATTTTTTAAGTTAACTGATGAGATTTTATTTATAACAGTATCTTTTTGCATATCAGTATTTAAAAGGTTATCGGCAGTATATTCAAAGAATTCCCATGCTACTCCTACAGTCATAGAAAAACAAAATGCTACTAAAGCGACGAAGATAGGGCTTAATTCTATATGAAATTTGTCGGTTCTATTTAAAATATCAATTAGAGAAAATCCTATTGCGGCTGCTAGGAAACCATTAAGAGTGTGGAGTATCATATCCCAGTTAGGAATAATATTATAGAAGTTTTGAATCTCACCTAATATTTCTGCGGAGAATATAAATAAAAGGATAATTATCTCTAAAACATTGGGTATCGTTACTTTTAACTTTTCTTCTACAAAGAAAGGTATTACAAATAATACTAAAGTTAAAATACATAAGAAAACATTATGGTAATTTCCCATAAAAATTTCTCTTATCATGCAAAGAATAACTAAGAATCTTAACACAGTATAAAATATGGCTACTTTTTTATTTTCTTCTTCTTTATAATATTCTATTAGTCTTTTTTTGAATTCTTTTGTTTTTTTAAACATAACATCACCTTTATATAATTATAGAAGATATTTAAATTTGTGTAAAGATATGATACAATATGTGAAAAGAAAGGAGATGGAACTTATGAAGTTACCAATTGTAGCGATTGTAGGAAGACCTAATGTCGGTAAAAGTACATTATTTAATAAAATAGCTGGGTCTCGTATTGCCATTATAGAAGACGTTCCAGGTGTTACTCGTGATAGACTTTATGAAGAAGTAAGTTATATGAATAAGCCTTTTTATTTGGTGGATACTGGTGGTATTGACTTAGCGAATGAGAAGTTTAATGATGAGATAAAGATGCAGGCAGAAATTGCTATTAATGAAGCCGATGTTGTCATTTTTGTTCTCGATGCGAAAGAAGGTATTACTAGTAATGATTTAGTTGTTAGAGATATTTTAAGACGTAGTAATAAAAAAATTATTGTAGCGATTAATAAGATGGACAATAAAAATAGTTATGATAATATATATGACTTTTATGAACTTGGTTTTGATAATTATATTCCTATTAGTGCTATTCATAATACAGGTTATATTGAACTTATGGATGAAGTTACAAGTAGTTTTAAGACTAAAGAGGAAACTGATGAAGATGACAGATTGAAGATTGCTATCATTGGAAGACCTAATGTTGGTAAGAGTTCTTTAACTAATGCTATTTTAAATGAAGAGAGAGTTGTTGTTAGTGATGTAGCAGGAACGACAAGAGACTCTATTAATACTGTTTTTAAATATCATGATGAAGAGTTTGTTTTAATTGATACAGCTGGGATGAGAAAAAAAGGTAAAGTTTATGAGAGTGTTGAGAAGTATAGTTTATTTAGATCAATGAACTCTATCGATAAGAGTGATATATGCCTACTTGTTATTGATGCAGAAGATGGTATTAAAGAACATGATAAACATATTGCAGGTTATGCGATAGAACGTGGTAAAGGATTAATTATCGTTGTCAATAAATGGGATGCAGTGGAGAATGCTAATATATCAGAATTTAAGAAACTTGTTAGAAATGAATTTCAATTTGCAAGCTATGCTCCTGTTGTGTTCTTATCAGCTTTGACAAAAAAACGTATTCATACGTTAATGCCTGAAGTATTAAAAGTAAAAGAGAATATCAAAAGAGAGATTAAGACTAGTGTTTTAAATGAAGTTATAGAAGATGCTTATAGTTTAAACCCTGCTCCTAGTTATAAAGGAAAAAGACTTAAGATTTATTTTGTTAGTCAAACAGGAATTAAGCCTCCAAAGTTTACTTTTAGAGTCAATAGTAAAGGATTAGTACATTTTTCTTATGAGAGATATTTAGAAAATAAATTAAGAGAAAATTTTGAACTAGAAGGCACTCCTATTGTCCTTCAGTTTAAAAATAGAAATGGAGAGTAATTATGTTATTTAAAAGAGTTGATCCTAAAACTGAGTTAGAAGGAATTGATAGAGCTGTTGAGATTTTAAATGATAGATTTGAAAAAAAACTTATTAGTTTAGAAGAATTTAATAAGAAATCACTTGAGTTTGGAAAAAGAAAGGCTAAGTGTTTGAAAAAATTAGAAAAAAGTAACAAATAGATTAAAACCTCATACTATAGAAGTAGGAGGTAATCTATGTTTGGAGACAGTTTTTTTAAGAAAGTTGAACAGAAGACTAATGTTAATAAAGATACTATTTTATCTTTAGCAGACAAATTACAAAAAGGTAATATGAAAGATGAGAAAGTACTTTCGGAAGTAGTTGATGAGATTGCTAATATGACTGGGAAAAGTGTAAGTAGTGAGAAGAAAGATAAGATAATAAAAACGATTATGCAAGATGAAGTTCCTGATAATGTAGATAAGATGTTTTAAATTTTTAAAAAAAGTATGAATTTTGTAAATTGACCCTATTTTTGAAGGTCAATTTTTAATTTTCTCTAGGCGAATTTTGTAAATTGAAAGCACTTTTTACCTGAATTTTTAAAATTCTCTTTTTGCATTAAATATTACATTGTGTTATGGTAAATTCACTTTTCGAAAAGTATCTAATTAATTTATGAGGAGGAATTTATAATAAATGAAAAAAGTAACAATTAATATTAATAAGTTTGTATGTCCTGAAGATGGAAATACTATAATTAAGCGGTATAATAAAGAAGTTATCAATGACAAAGGAGAATTAGAAGAGGTCTTAGTCTGTGATGTCTTTCTAGGACGTTTAAAGGGAATTCGCTATGATGGTACTAACAAAGATAATGCTATGTTGGCATTACTCGGTGCTGATAGTTTAGAAGAAATGAGAGAAATTGCTAATGGTGATAAAACTATGATGGAAGTAGTTCATACTATTGAAGATATGCTCAATGATGAAGAGTTTATTAATGAATATAAAGGTAATGTTAAGGAAACTGCTTATGAAAAAGGCTATGATGAAGGATTTGATGATGGAGCTTGGGCTGAAAAAGTCATAATTAGTAGAAGATTACTTAATAAAGAATTTGATTATAATTTTATAGCAGATATTACTAACTTATCTCTTGAAGAAGTGAAAAGAATTGAGCGTGATTTAAGCTGAACGGAATATTTAATAAAAAGTTAAAAGAAGAAAAAGGAATAAATATAGAAGAAATTGAGAAGACTAGTTATGATAATGGTTATGATGATGGAAAAAGTGATGGGAAGTATGAAATGCAAATAGAAATTGCTAAACGACTTAAGAAAGCTAATCTGAAAGATGATGAGATAGCGGAAATTATGGATATTAATCCTTCGGTATTAAAAGATTTAAGTTAGTAAGACAACTTTTTATTAAAGCTTTTATAGTTTTTAAGATATACTTTTTATTAACATCATCTAATTTATAAATAGCGATTAAAATATTAGGAATTTTAATTATAAAATTTTTGGATATTTCATCAAGAGTTGTTAAGTTAGTAGATTTTAGAACAAGGAAGAGAGAGTCTATAAAGATTTCTCTTTCTTTTTTGGATAGACTACTTATAAAGTCATTTATAACCTTATTAGTATAAGCAGTACCATCTGATAAATCTTTTAAGATTATGAAGTTATTATCTTCAACTAACCAGGAGAAAGGATCGTGTTCTAAGATTCCTCTTTCACTACTTTTAATTATTTTATACTTTTCATTAGTATATAAAAGCATGCCGATAATAGATGAAGAGGGTACTACTTTTTCTATTTTTTCTTTAATATTTTGATAATTAGAAGTAGTTAAAAATTCTTTAATAAAGCCTGGTCCATCATGAGAATATATCTTTATTATTCTAGAAGATAAAGCATTAGATAAATTACACCCTGCATAGACAGCAAGGTTACCTCCTTTGGAGTGCCCTCCTATATAGAACTTTCTTGGTATTAGTTTAGTTATTTTCTCTACATAGTTTAAAGCTTCTTTTTGAGCAGGGACTGGTAACATGAAAGCCATATTAAAGTCTTCTTTCCAACCGGTAAGAGTAGAGTCTGTTCCTCTAAAGGAAATATACATTGTATCATCAGGAAGTAAGAAGGTCACGGCAGAGAACTGTTTTTCTATTAAATCATTAGTATCTTCTATAAAAAAACATAGTTCTATATTTTTATATCTATTACTTACTATGACTCTTTTAATAAATTCTTTATTCTTTTTAGTTTTGGCAGATTTAGAAATACTTAATTCTTTTAACTTAGTCTTAGTGTTTGGAAAATGTAAGTAGGATAAATATGCTAATACTAGACTATCTACAATATTAAAATGGTCTTCATTAAAAGTCTTTTGATTTTTCTCTAAATAATTTAAAAAGTTTTTCAAAATTACTCCTTTCTTTCATAAAAATATTTTTTATGAATAGTATTTAATAGAATAAAAGAAGAAAGAAGGCTGTGATGTTTATGGAAAAAACGGAAATTATTAAAAATATTGCTTTAAGAAGTGGTGGTGATATTTATTTAGGTGTTGTTGGAGCGGTTAGAACTGGGAAGAGCACTTTTATTAAGAGAATGGTGGAAACTTTAGTAGTTCCTTATATTGAAGATGAATATGAAAAGAAAAGAACACTAGATGAGATTCCTCAAAGTGCTCAGGGTAAGACTATTATGACAACAGAGCCTAAGTTTATTCCTAATCAAGCTGCTAAAGTTGATATTGATGATTTTAGTTGTAATATTAGATTAGTTGATTGTGTTGGATATGTTATTCCTAATGCTAAAGGGGCAAGTGACGAAGATGGACCTAGAATGGTTAAGACACCATGGTATGATGAAGAAATTCCTTTTGTAGAAGCTGCTGAAGTTGGTACTGAGAAAGTTATTAAAGATCATTCTACAATTGGTATTGTTGTTACAACTGATGGTTCTATTGGGGAATTTAATAGAAGTGATTATTTAGAAGCAGAAGAGCGAGTTATTGATGAATTAAAGGCAATTGGTAAACCTTTTATTGTTATACTTAATACGACTCATCCTACTCTACCTGAGACAGAAAGATTAGCAGAGTCTCTTAAGGATAATTATGATGTTCCTGTTTTACCAATTAATGTTGAAGCGATGAATGAAAGAGAAATGACTGGTATTTTAAGAGAAGCTTTATATGAGTTCCCAGTACTAGAAGTTAGAGTTAATATGCCTGAGTGGATTGCAATTTTAAATGTAGATAATCCAATTAAACAGAAATATATAGAAGCAATTAGAGAATGTGTTATGGAAGTTGATAAATTAAGGGATATAGAAAAAATTACAGAACATTTTAGAAGTAATGATGTAATAGAGAAAGCTTATTTATCAGAAGTTAATCCTGCTACAGGTATTGTAACTATTAATTTAGAAGCGCCTAGTTCTTTATATAATGAAGTTCTTAAAGATATAATTAAAATAGATGTTACTAGTAAAGCGGGATTATTATCATTATTCCAAGATTATGAAGAAGCAAGAAGGGAATATGATCAGATTAAATATGCTTTGAAGATGGTTAAACAAACAGGATATGGGGTAGCAACTCCAACTCTTGCCGATATGAAATTAGACACACCAGAAATTATTAAACAAGGACCTAGATATGGAATTAAACTTAAAGCAGTCGCTCCATCTATTCACATGATTAGAGTTGATGTAAATTCTACTTTTGAACCTATTATTGGAAGTGAAGTACAAAGTAAAGAGTTGATTGATTATTTAATGAGAGATTATGAAAATAATCCTGGGGAAATATGGAAAAGTGAAATCTTTGGTAGAAGTTTAGATAATATAGTTCAAGAAGGAATTCAAGCTAAGATTAATTCTATGCCAGATAATATTAGATATAAATTACAACAAACTCTTACTAAAGTTGTTAATAAAGGCTCTAATAATATGATTGCTATAGTTCTCTAAGGAGAACTTTTTTCATTTATTATTATTTTAGAATGTTCTATTAATTTTAAATATTCTTTATAAGTTATATTATCTATATCTATCTTCTTTTGATAGCTAGGAAAATCTAAATTATCTATTAGTTCTAAATATACTTTTATTTTATCTTTTATTGTAATTCTTAAATCTATTTCTTCTGAAAAATCAAAAGTATCTATTTTCTCTATTAAAAGAATTGTTCCTACAATTTTTGGATTATAAACTCTAACTTCATAAAATCCAGGTTCTAAAAGATTATATTTTTTATTATAATTTAGAAATATATTTTTTATTTTATTAATTGTTATATCTTTATTATTGTTTATTAAGTTGATAGGTATTATCAAGTAAATTAAATTATCATTTTTAACAATTAATTTCACATAACTTCACCTATTATAGAGTATGTAAAAGGACTTAAATCGTGTCGATGATTAAGTCCTCTAATTTTTTTAATATTTCTTCTCTTCCCTCTTTAGTTATGCTTGAAAATATTACTAAGTCATCACCTACTACTAAATCAAGAGTATCTGTTATTTGTTTTTTACATTTTTCTTTTTTACTAGCTCCTATTTTATCAGCTTTAGTAGCAACAATAGTTACAGGCAGATTATAGTATTTTAGAAAGTTGTACATTAAAACGTCATCTTCTGTTGGTTTATGACGAAAGTCAATTATCATAAAAACTCTTTTTAATTCTTTTCTTGTTTCAAGATATTCTTCTATCATTTTTCCAAATTTTTCTCTTCTTTTTTTACTAGTCTCAGCATATCCGTAACCCGGAACATCTATTAAATAGAAGTCACCATTTACTATATAGAAGTTTAATGTTTGAGTTTTACCAGGATGTGATGAAGTTCTAGCAAGGTTTTTTCTTCCTAAAAGTGTATTGATAAAACTACTTTTACCAACATTACTACGTCCTACTAAAAGAAATTCGTTTTTTAGGTCTGTGGGATATTGGCTACGACGGGTAGCCATTATTTTTAATTCAGCACTAGTTATTTTCATTTTTATTCATCTCTTTCTTTAAATAAATTTCTGTGGCATAATCTATATCATTTATCAACTCTTTTGCTTCTTCAATTGTAGAAAGTCGTGCTCCACTTGCAAGAGCATGGCCACCACCATTATATTTTTCAGCGATTTTATTAATTTGAGGGCCACGACTTCTTATATTTACTCTAACATTATTATTTTTAAAGTCTTCTGTTACGATTATCCAAACTAAGACTTCATCTATAAAGTTAAAGTTATTGATCATATTACCAGCTGATGCACTATCGGCTTTAAATTTACTGATAATATCATTAGTTAAGATGATATAGGCAACACCATTATCAGTTACTTTCATATTTAGAGAAATGTATCCTTCTAATCTTACTTCTTTTAATGGTCTTAAGTAAAGATTGGTATAGATATCTGATAGTTTAAGAGGATATTTTGATAAGTAGGTACTTACAAGACTAAATGTTTTAGGAGTTGAACTATCAAATAGAAAACGATTAGAATCTGATACTAATCCATAGTATAGAAGCTTTGCTATTTCACCATTACATTTTAATTTTGTATTAAGTAATAGTTCCATTAGTATTTCACATGTACTACTAGCTTTATCATCAATATATTCAAGACTATCAAAGCTTTCTATGAAAGGATGATGATCTATTTTTATAATTTTATCAGCTTTGTTATAATCTTTATAATCTATTCTTTTTTTATCTGGAGTATCTAAAACTATTAAAAGAAAGTTTTCAAAATCTTCTAATTTATCAAGACGTCCCATAAAAGAGAATTTTGAGGAACCATTGCCTACTGCATAAACTTTTTTGTTAGGAAAAGTTAGTTTTATTGACTCTTTTAAGGCAAGCTGACTAGCAAGAGCATCAGGATCTACTCCTATATGTCTTGCAATTACAATTGTATTATATTTCTTTATTTCTTTATATATTTTTTTAAACATAATTACTTCCTATCTAAATTAGGTTTAAAGTTTCTTTAGCAATCATTAACTCTTCGTTAGTTGGAATAGCAAAAACACGTACTTTAGAATCTTTAGAAGTTAATTCTATCTCTTCTCCTGTAGTTTTATTTTTCTCTTCATCGATAGATATACCTAAAACTTTTAGTTTAGATATTATATCATGACGAGCAGGAGAACTATTTTCTCCAAGACCTGCTGTGAAGACTATGGCATCTATTCCTTCTAATTCTACATAGTAGTTAGCAATATATTTAACTACTGTATTAACAAATATTTTATTAGCTAATATTGCTTGTTCATCGCCTTCATCTATAGCGTTTCTAATATCACGGTAATCACTATATTTCATACTAACACCAAGTAAGCCTGATTTTTTATTAAGCATATCTACTACTTCTTTGGCATTAAGCCCTTCTTTTTCCATTATATATGGGATGATTGAAGGATCTATATCTCCACTACGTGTACCCATCATAACTCCTGCTAAAGGGGTGAAGCCCATTGATGTATCAACACAAATGCCATCTTTAACAGCACTAAGAGAACAACCACTACCTAAATGGCAAATAATTGCTTTATAGTTTTTAGTATTTAATATTTCACTTAATCTACCTGCTATATATTTATGACTAGTACCATGAGCACCATATTTACGAACACCATAATCTGTGTACCAATTATATGGAACAGGGTAAATATAGTTTTCTTCTTTCATTGTTTGATGATAAGCTGTATCAAATACTGCTACCATAGGTACATTAGGTAAGGCTTTTTTGCAAGCTTCAATACCTAAAATGTGAGCATGATTATGTAAAGGAGCAAAGTCAGCATAAGATTTTATATCTTCAATAACTTTGTCAGTAATAATAACAGAATGATCATATGTATAGCCATGAACTATTCTATGTCCTATTCCATCTATTTCTTCTAGGTCTTTAATAATTCCTAAAGTTATTAATCTATCTAACATAACTTCTACTGCTACTGTATGATTAGGAAGCTCTACTTCCTCTTTTATTTTTTCTCCATTGTATTTAATCGTATAGAAACTTCCTTCTAGTCCTACTCGTTCAAAATAACCACTAGCAATACATAAACTTTTATCCATATCAAAAAGACTAAATTTTAATGAACTGCTACCAGCATTAACAGACATTATTTTCATATATATTCCTTCTTTCTTTAAATCTATTAGTATTATACTATAGATTAGGATTTTTTCAAAGTATTAGGTAAGATTAGTTAATAATAGAAGCTTTTATTAAGTCTTTTACTTTATTTATTAAAGAGCTTCCTACTTCAGCATCTCCTATTAAAGTAATAGAAAATGTTTTATAGCCTATTCTATTTATACTGGCTCCACAGTGATAGATAATATCATCATCTAATATAAAGTATCTATCATGAAAGGTATTATCAAATATAACTGTTAGATTGTTATATTGTTTATTATATTTTTCTATATCTTGTGAGGTTAGTAAGTTATTAGGTTTAGTGATAATTGTTACATTAATATTTAGTCTTTTTGTAATATCTAGTATTGTATTATCTGCATAAGCATCTATTATTACAAGACTCTTATTAGCACATTTAAATATCTCTTGTATTTTAGAATAAGCATCATAAATCTGACCATTAAAATATATTTCTGTAGATTTTCTCTTTTCTTCAAGTTTACTAAATGAATCTTCTAATGCTTTTATCTTGTCATGGTCTTCTAACACCAAATTATTTATATATTTTTGTTCAAGTAAATTAGTAGAAATATATTTTCTCATTGCTACAAAGGCATCCATTATCTGGATACTAACTTCGGTAGCAACTTTAGTTCTAAGTATTGTGGCTAACATCGCTACACCTTGTTCTGTAAAAACTCTTATATTATATCTTCTACCTCCATGCTTGTTCAAACTTGAGGTCAAAAATTTTGACCTCAAGTCATCCATTTCTGAATCATTTAAAACAAAACTAAAACGTTCTGGAAACTTTTCAGGACTATTTCTTACTGCTTGATTAATTTCCTTAGTACCATTTTTACACTTGTAAAGTCTTGCCAAGTCACTATCTAACATTACTTGTTTACTTCTTATTTCATATATCATATTTTCTATTTTAATATCTTCTTTTGTAACAACTTCATTCACTTATCAGTTCTCCTTATCTATTTTCTTTATTTTATTTATTAAAGTGTTTTTTACATCTTTATCTCCTATTAAAGTAATAGAAAATGTTTTATAACCTATTCTATTTACACTGGCCCCACAGTGATAGATATTCTCATCATCTAAGATAAAATATCTATCATGAAAGGTATTATCAAATATAACTGTTAGATTGTTATATTGTTTATTATATTTTTCTATATCTTGTGGGGTTAGTAAGTTATTAGGTTTAGTGATAATTGTTACATTAATATTTAGTCTTTTTATAATATCTAGTATTGTATTATCTGCATAAGCATCTATTATTACAAGACTATTATTAGCACTTTTAAATATCTCTTGTATTTTAGAATAAGCATCATAAATCTGGCCATTAAAATATATTTCTGTAGATTTTCTCTTTTCTTCAAGTTTACTAAACGAATCTTCTAAAGCTTTTATCTTATCATGGTCTTCTAACACCAAATTATTTATATATTTTTGTTCAAGTAAATTAGTAGAAATATATTTTCTCATTGTTACAAATGCATCAATAATTTTAATGCTAATATTTATTGCAGTTTCAGAGCGTAATACACTAGAAAGCATTGCAACTCCTTGCTCTGTAAATACATAGGGTTTATATCTTCTACCACCTTTTATATTTGAGGTTCCAATTTGGAACCTCAAATAATTATATTCATCATCTGTTAATTGAAACATAAAATTAGTTGGGAATCTTTCTATATTTCTTTTTACTGCTTTATTTATATCTTTAGTACCATTTTTACACTCGTAAAGTCTTGCCAAGTCACTATCTAACATTACTTGCTTACCCCTTATTTCATAAATCATTTTTTCTATTTTAATATCTTCTTTTGTAACAACTTCATTCACTTATCGGTTCTCCTTATCTATTTTCTTTATTTTATTTATTAAAGCGTTTTTTACATCTTCATCCCCTATTAAAGTAATAGAAAATGTTTTATAACCTATTCTATTTACACTGGCCCCACAGTGATAGATATTCTCATCATCTAAGATAAAATATCTATCATGAAAGGTATTATCAAATATAACTATTAGATTGTTATATTGTTTATTATATTTTTCTATATCTTGTGAGGTTAGTAAGTTATTAGGTTTAGTGATAATTGTTACATTAATATTTAGTCTTTTTGTAATATCTAGTATTGTATTATCTACATAAGCATCTATTATTACAAGATTATTATTGGCACTTTTAAATATCTCTTGTATTTTAGAATAAGCATCATAAATTTGTCCGTTAAAATATATTTCATTAACTTTCTTCTTTTCTTCTATTTTTTGAAATGAGTCTTGTAACAATTTAATTTTATATTCATGTTCTAATAGCATATTATTTATGTAGTTTTGTTCAAGTAAATTAGTAGAAATATATTTTCTCATTGCTACAAAAGCATCCATTATCTGTATACTAGTTTCGATTGCAACTTTAGTTTTTAATACTGTAGCGAGCATGGCAACTCCTTGTTCTGTAAAAACAGTATGACCTTTTCTAGAGCCACCTTTTGAAGTCGCAATTTGCGACTTCAAAAAATTATACTCTTCTTCAGTAATTCTAAAACAAAATCTTTCAGGAAATCTCTCTATATTTCTCTTTACAGCTTCATTTATTCTTTTTGTTTCTGTTTCATAAAGTCTTGCCAAGTCACTATCTAGCATTACTTGCTTGCCTCTTATTTCATATATCATATCTTCTATTTTAATATCTTCTTTAGTAATAACTTCATTCATTTACTAATCCTCCAAAAGAATATTTTAATAACTAGTTATAGGTTATTACTCTATAGTATATTTGTTCGAAAGTCAAGAGAAAAATATTAAAAATATGTTACGAGTTTTCGTAAATATTATGATACTATTATTACATAAATATTATCACGAAAATTCGTAACAAAAAACTTGCTATATAAGCAAGTTACTTTATTTAGATAAGTTATATGTATCTTTAGCAATTACTAGTTCTTCATCTGTCGCTAGGACATAGCAAGCGATAGATGATTTTTTAGTAGTGATTAATCCTTCTTTATCTTTTCTAACAATAGTCTCTTCATTTAGTTTTTCATCTAGTTCTACTCCTAGAGGTTTTAATTTATTAAGTACTTCTTTTCTAATAATAGGATCATTTTCTCCTCCACCTGCTGTAAAGATTATAGCATCTACTTTACCAAGTTTTAAGAAATATTTAGCAATATATTCAGCGATACGTTCAGTGTACATATCAATAGCAAGTACTACTTTACTTTCATTAGCAATGTAGGCTCTATCAATATCTCTTAAGTCACTCATACCAGCTATTCCTTCAAGACCACTCTTTTTATTTAAAACAGTATCTATTTCTTCATAAGTTAAGCCTGTTTTCTTCATAATATAGCCTATAAGACTATAATCTATATCTCCACTTCTTGTTCCCATCATAATACCTGCATTAGGAGTAAAGCCCATAGATGTATCTATACATTTTCCTTCTTTAACAGCACTAATTGAAGCACCATTTCCAATATGACAGATAATTAAATTACCAGCATATCCTAATATTTTTTCCATTCTATTAGTTATATATTGATGTGATAGACCGTGAAAACCATATTTTCTAACTCCATATTTAACATACCATTCATAAGGAACTGGATATAAGAAATCTTTTTCATCAATTGTTTGATGAAAAGCGGTATCAAAGCATGCTACCATAGTAGCATTAGGAATTTCTTCTAGAAAAGCTTTAATACCTGTTATAGCAGCAGGATTATGAAGAGGAGCTAAATCTTTTATATTCTCAAGTTCATTAACTACTCTATCAGTAATAACAACAGAATGAGAATATAAGGCACCTCCATGAACTATTCTATGTCCTACAGCTTTTATATCATTAAGACTTTTAACGATACCTTTTTCCACAAGTTCTGTTAATAAAATATCAACAGCATCTTTATGAGTTTTAATTTCCTTTTTTACATATACCTTTTCTTCATTAACTCTAATAGTATAATCACTATCAGGTGAACCAATACGTTCAAAACTTCCTTTAGTTACAACTTTTTCTTCTGGCATTTCATATAATCTAAATTTTAGAGTACTACTACCAGAATTAACAGCTAATAATAGCATAAATCATCTCTCCTTTTACTTATTATATAATAATAATTAGAAAAGGACAAAAGTTTTTTAATCAGTTATATGAAGTACTATATTACCACTTAATTTAGTTTTAAAGTAATCTTTCTTAAACCAGTTTAATAAACATACTATTTCTGTTTGATCTTCAAAATCTACTTTATCTACATCAAAGAATAGCATTATGCCTTGAATGTCAAAATCATAATCTCGCCAATTTGGAATTTCTCTTCTTAAAAGTGGAAAAAAGCCATACCAACTTAAATTTTCGTTTTTAAAATCAACATTACCATTTTCTCCTAACGCTAACATATAACCTTTCTTATTTGGTGTTTCTTTTATAGTAATACCACTCTTCATCAGGTTTATCTTCACCCCAGTATTCATCTTCATATAGTGTAAAATGCAATAAAAAGAAAGACTTATTTAATTCTCTACATAACTCATGAATATTTTTATTAAATACATCTTTTTTTATTTCTAATTTAATTAAGTTTTCCTCTTCTTTAACATTATATAAATTAAAGTCAAATATTCTTTTCATAGATTGTTTTAATTTATATAGTTCTTCTTTTTCAAAAGGTGTATCATTTCTCTTTGCTAACACCATTGAGGTAGCAACAGCACAGTTTAACACTCAAATATCTTCCCATATCTTCATCTCCTTACATTAACATAGTTATTTGTTTTTTAGATAGTCCAGTAGCTTTCATTATATCTTTTTTAGATATCCCCATATTAAGAAGACTTTTTGCAATAGATTTTTTCTCATTACTAGCCCCTTGCTTGATTCCTTTTTCTTTAGCAATATTACTATGATACTCTATCTTTAAAGCTTCTTCTTCTCTTCTTCTTTTCTCAGGATCATATAGTCCTATATTATCAATATTATTTGTTAATTCATATAATTTTTCTGATACTTCCATAAGTTCTTTATCTCCTTCTGCTATTTTTTTTATTTCTAGATAATCATCTAACATTAATATTACTAATTCTTTATCTAATTTAGTTAACTCTTCTTTATTAAGATATTTATTATAACTTTTCATCATATCTATATGTATCTTTTCACTAGTTTCTGTTTCTATTATGTTTTCATTATTTTTCATGTAAAATTTAGAGATATTTTCTTTTCCTAGGCATTTTTCAAAGTTATCAAAAATATCAAAATTAATTTGTATTACTTTTATATTCTTACTATACTCTTCTCCTTTACTTAACAACTCACCTTTTAATTTACCAAAGTAAGCATCATTTCGCTCTATTAATCCATCCCAGTATTCACGATTACATTCTAAGTTAATAATAAAACCTGGTAATTTAAAGATAAAGTCTGATACTTTTTTCTTTTCTAGAGCATTCGCTATTTTATATTCAACATTCTGTTCTTTAAAGTTTTCAATGATAAAAGCTTTATCGAGTCCAGTTAATTTAGATATTATATCTCCTAAATATAAAAGACAGTCTCCCATAATAGATTTAAAAACAGAATCAAGAGTACCTTCATAAACAAAGTTATTAGTTATCATATATTCTCTAATCTCTTCATTAGAGACATTCTCTGGAATATGTTTTTTACGAAGTTTTTTCATAAGGTTCCTCCTTCTGCAATACTTATAACTTAGTCTAAAAAACATTGCAAAAAGGTAATTTTGAAAATTCATTAAATTTATGTCTTCAATTTTTAATTTTCTCTAGGCTATTTTTCAATTTTGAACTCTAAAAATACTTCAATTTACAAAATTTATACTTTTTTATTTTTTTCATAACCTCCTTTTCTCAATCTTTTTTTACAAGTCGCTCTTCTATTTATAAAGTATCATAATAGTTATAATTAATCAAGTGCTATTTTTTCATATTTGAAACAATATTTAATATTTTTCTTTAGTAATCTTCTTCTAGTCTTACTAACAATTCTTCTAAAGATTTTATTGTTTTTGACTTTATAATTAATACCTAAAAAAGTAAATCCTTCAGTACTCTTATATATTTTAGTTTTATTATTAAACTCTAATAAGTAATCTCTATTAACAATAGATTCTAATATTCTTAAAATATCTTTTAATCTTTCTTTATTGCTATCTATAATAATACCATCGTCCATATATCTAATATAGTATTTACAACCTAACTCTTCTTTAATAAAGTGGTCTAAGTCATTAAGATAGAACACTGCAAGGAACTGAGAAGTATAGTTACCTATAGGCAGTCCTGTATCTTTTTTATAGAAAGTACCCATACCTAGATTTCTAATAGTATTATTAATATAATCACTATTAGTAGTATTTAAGATATCTTTAATTAATAATAAATCTTCATTACTTAAATATTTACTTAGCTTATTAAGTAATACTTTATGACTAATATTATAGAAATACTTACTAAAATCAAATTTAAGGATATAGAAAGTACTAGATTTATTTTTAATCTTAACAAGATATTTATCTAACAAATATCTAGCATAACTAGTACCTCTACCTACTCTAGTTGCACAGTTACTATCTATTAAATACTTATCTAAAGGTAATAGAACTTTCTTACAGATAACATGATTAACTATCTTATCTTCTAAAGTACTACTCATAATAAGTCGTATCTTTTTCTCTATTATCGTAAAGATATGATAATTACTATAAGTATAATTACCACTATTAAGTTTATCTACTAAGATATTACAATTACTATAATAGTTCTTTTCAAAGAGATATAACTTCTTCTTATTTCTAATAGACTTTCTTATCTTTAAAGTCGGCTTTCACTTTTAATCCATCCATATATTAATTTAGTAATTGTAATATATTTCTTACTTATAGATATATATTTATCTTTAGATATTTCTTTATAAGTATAAAGTTTATAATAGTAATAATCTAACAATTTAACTTCCACTAACATTTTTCTTTGAATATAGATTCTTTTAGGTCTTTCTAGAGTATTAGTATAATATAAGTAATAAAGTAATTTATAATTAGAGTCTATTATATTATTCTTAAGTGTTTTATATTTATTATTAATATTTAAAACTATTCTTTCAGTAATAGCATCTATTTCTTTAAGTTTATTTTCTAAAACAAAACTACTCATAAAATTTCTCCATTTTAGAGATAATTTCTTCTATATTATCTAAGTATAAACAATTTTTTAGATTAGTAGATAACTTATCTATTCTATAAGATAACTTACCATATTCTAAATATTTAGAATATTTATTATCTTTAAAAATAATAGGTTTATCATAGTAATAATTAATATGACATTTATTTAATAAAGTTATTAATCCATTCATTGAATTCCTTTCAATGTAAAATGTATCTTTATAAGTTTTATCTAATAGATAACTAACAATATAACTATCATTTCTATTTACATAAATCATTACTCCTTTACGTTTAAAGTAAACTAAATTATATTCCATTTTTATCATTCTCCTATCTTTCCCTTAATGTATCAAAAAAAATTATGTTGAGTTTAACATAATTTTTTTTATGTGAAGTATTTAATTATGTTAAGTTTTTTTAAGAAGTCCTTATAAAACAAAGACTTCTTTCTTTTTTTCTTAACATAATTTTTGTTAATATTATATTGTATTCATAAAATAAGGAGGATGATAGATATGAGTACAATACAAACAAAAGACTCTACAAAAAGAGTAACTGAATTTATAAAGAAAGGAGGAGATATTTTTAATAATCAAATAGATAATAGAATCTTTAAAGGATATTATAATTATCTAGTTAGCTTAGGAAATAAAGAAAATTCTATTATAATAAAGTTAAGATTTGTTTATTTATTAGAACAGTACTTACTCTCATATAATAAAAATTTTAAGACATCTACCAAAGAAGATATTTATAATTATTTTTTTGAATGCTCTAAATTAACATCTTGGAGTCTTGGAGAAATGGATCATAATAAATGGAATATTAAAAAGTTTTATAATTGGTCTTATCAAAATAATTATACAAAAATATCCGGAGATATGATTATTCCAAAAATTGTGTGGCATAGAAATACTAATATTAAAACATATTATTCTAAAGATGAAATTTCTAAATTATTAAATGCTATTAATATAAAAACTAAAAAAGGAAAAGAAGATTATTTAATAATAAGTATAATTTGTTATCTAGGTTTAAGAATAAGTGATGTTATTAACTTAAAATTAAGTGATATTGATTTTAATAATAATACTATTTCCATTATTCAATATAAAACAGACAATCAATTGACTTTGCCTCTAATTGATAAAATAAAATATCCATTAATTGATTATTTAAAAAACGTTAGACCTACTGATACTAATTTAGATTATATTTTTTTAACAAGTAATAAGCCATATCAGCATAATATAAAGCTAAAAAAACATAATTATATTGTAAAAAACTATTTAATTAAGGCTGGAGTTAATATTAATGGAAGAAAACATGGATTTCATGCACTAAGACATAGTTTTGGTACTATGCTTTTAAGTGAGAACGTTTCATTATATTCAATATCTACTATATTAGGACATAGTCATATAGGAACAACAATGACATATTTAGATATAGATGTATCTAAGCTTAAAGAACTTGCTTTGGAGGTTCCTTATGTTAAATAATTATGAATTTAAAAGCATATTTAAAGACGAACTTAACTATTTTATTAAATATAAACGTAGTCTAGGATTTAAATATGAAAATGAAGTATATAGATTAAGACGTCTAGATTATATTCTAGTGGTTTTAAAAATAAAATCTAAAAAAATAACCAGAGAAATATTTTATGAATTAATAAACAATAATGACAAACATGGCGAAAATTATGCTAGTCAATATAGAGTTACAAAAGATTTTTGTAAGTTCTTAATTTCAAATGGTTATAAGAATATATATTATGAAGATAAGAAGTTTAAGATAATAAATAATTATAAACCTATTTTATTTACAGATAATGAAATAATTAAACTATTTAAAGCTATGGATGAATATTCTAATTGTAGTGAAGATGAAAAAAGGTATTTTATTTATTACTCATATTCTATATTATTTAGACTAATATATAGTTGTGGATTAAGAATTTCTGAAGTAATTAAAATAAATATAGAGGATATTAATTTTAATGAAAATACAATTAACATCATTGATTCTAAAAGATATATATCCAGGATAGTAGTTTTTTCTAAAAGTATGAAAAGATGTTTAGAAACTTATTTGAAAAAATTTGAAATAAAAAAAGGGTTATTATTTAAAGATGTTAACGGAAATAAAATAAAGCCATATAAACTAAGAGATTATTATAAGATTATATTAGAAAATGCTAATTTGAATATAAATTCCCATATTCATGATCTTCGCCATTGTTTTTGCAATAAAGCCTTTAATCAAATGCTAGAAAAAGGATATGATGAGAATGTTGTTATAATTTATCTTTATAAGTATATGGGGCATAAACGTATTACTGAAACTGAATACTATCTACATTTTACTGACTACAATAAAAACAAATTACTAAATATAAATGACTCTTTTTCTAAATATTTATATGAAGGAGTTGAATTAGATAATGATTAATAGATTCAGCAAATTACTTCAACAATTTCTAACGAGCTATATTATGGGAGAATGTAATTACTCAGTTAATACAAAGGCTTCTTATTCAACTACTTTCTATTTATTATTAGTGTTTTTGAAAAAAGAGAAAAATATTAATCCAAATAAAATAGAAATTGAATTAATTACTAAAGATTTAATTATTCAATTTCTTGACTGGTTAGAAACACAAAGACATGTTTCTATACGCACACGGAACCAACGACTTGCAGCAATTAAATCGTTTTATAAATATGTTCAAATAAATGAGCCAGATTTACTTGACACATGTTTAAATATTCTTAGTATTAAGAACAAAAAGGTTCCTAATAAAATGATATCATATTTCTCTGAAGAAGAAATGAAATTAATGATAAATTATTTAAATGAAGCAAAAAATTTAAAATTACTAACAATGATATGTGTTCTTTATGAAAGTGCATCTAGAGTTTCTGAATTTATAAGTATTAAATTAGATGATTTAAATTTAAATGAGAATGCAACTATTACACTGCATGGAAAAGGTAATAAAACTAGAATTATTCCAATTAGTAAAGAATTAGCAATGCTTATAAATAAATATTTAAAAGACTCTTATATTAATTATGGTGATGATTATTTATTCTATTCTAATCAAAAGAAAAAATACAGCAGATTTGGAATAAATTATATTATAAATCAATTAGTCAAAAAATTACATTTAATATATCCAAACTATTTTAATGGCAATTACCATCCACATTCTATTAGACATACTAAAGCGACACATTTATATAATAATAGTACTCCATTATTATATATTAAAGATTTCCTCGGGCATAGCACTATAACTTCTACTGAAATATATGCAACTCCTGATATGAAAAAAGAAAGACAAGAAATCTTAAAAAATGCTCAAGAATTAGATGTGAAAAATAAATATTCGAAAGATAAGAAAGATGCATTAGATGATTGGCTAAAGAAAAATATGTAATGTTCTAAAAATTATGTTAAGAAAAAAAGAAAGAAGTCTTTGTTTTATAAGGACTTCTTTAAAAAATTAACATAACTAAATACTTCACATAAAAAAAAAAAATCAAGCATATTTGTAAATTTATGTGTTTTACATAAATTTGCTATTATACTTGACATAAACTATTGGACTAACCTTTCCTTTAGTTTTATAGGGTCAGATAGTGTATAAATAGTTTCATAAATATTTACAATTCTATTATCTATCTAGTCTTTAGTGTTTTAACACAAGGAAATTACCTGTTCCTTTTATCTATTCTATATAGTTATTAACCATAATGCTAGGTTTAAAAGTAAATGCCGAACGCCGTTCGCATTGGACGGGCTATTGTTGTTCGCGTTATAGGACAAAATAAATTATGAGACAAAAAGATAATAATTGTTGAAATTACTATCTTTTTTTGTATTTTTTGTCTGATAATATATAATATTCTCTTGAAAAGTTTGATTCAGCTTTTCAAAGGGAGAGGATGTGATAGAAATGAATCAAAAAATAAGAAAATTAATGTATCATAGTGAGGAGGTGTTAATGAACAATAATTTTTCTTTGGACAAAGTAAGTAAATTAAAAAAGCATTGGAAACAATTTAAAGTTTATTGTGAAGAAAATGATATATTGAGTTTTACCAATCAAACAATATATTCTTTTCTACTTGAAAAATATAACATTAATTTTAATGAACAAAATACATTATCAAAAGAAGAAAATAAAATCGTAGAATCTATGAAAGCACTTATTAATATAGATGATTTTGTTATGAATTATTTAAGTTCTATTAAAGTTAATAGAGGAATAATTTTATCGAATTATTATAGTGGCTTATTAGACAATTACTTAAGTTATTGTAAAGACGTTTTAAATAATAAGGAGACTACTATTAAAGACAAACAAGTATTAATAAAAAACTTCTTTTATTATTTAGAAAATAAAAATGTAACAAATATTGAAAATATGGATAAAGATGTCATTAACAAGTATCTTGAAGATAATACTGAGCCATTATCAAGAAGAATTAGTATTTGTTGGAGCTTAAGATGCTTATTCAATTATTTATTTACAGAAGAATTAGTACAAATTAATTATGAATATCTTATACCAGTTGTTAACAGAAATACTAAAAGTAGTTTACCAACTGTTTTTGAAAAAGAAGACGTAGAAAAAATATTAGACTATCTAAAATATGATACAACTAGCACGGCTAGCAGAAGACATTATGCAATGATTTTAATTGCTGCAAGATTAGGATTAAGAGGAATAGATATTAAGCATTTAAAGTGGTCTGATATAAATTGGAATGAGAAAACAATATATATAATTCAAGAAAAAACTAATAAACCTGTTAAATTACCTTTAACAAATGATATTGGTGATGCCATTATAGATTATATTAAATATGAAAGGCCATTTAAGATTAAGAAAGAAAATGACTATATTTTTATAAGACATATATTCCCATATATTAAGTTAAGTGATTCCTTTTCATTTAATCATATAATAAAACGAGTTGCTAATAAAACAGGAATAGATTTATCGAAGTATGAAAAAAAAGGAATACATTCATTTAGAAGAACACTTGCAACTAGCTTACTAAATGATAATATTCCCATAACAACTATATCATCAACACTAGGCCATTGCAATATAGATTCAACTAAACAATATTTAAGAACTAATGAAAAGAACTTAATCAAGTGTTTTTGCGAGGTCGATGATGAATTTTAATAGTATATTTAAAGAAGAAATAGTATCTTATATAAATTATAAGAAAAGTAATGGTTATTCCTTTAAATCTGAGATTGAAAAACTCAAAAATTTAGATAAATATTTAGTTGAAAATAATATAAAAGAAAAAAAATTAACAAAAGAGCTAGTTATATCATTTATAGATAGCCACAAAGCAAGAAGTAAAACAGTTACTTTAGCATCTTATGCTAGTTTAATTAGGCAATTTGCAATATATTTATGTAGAATTGAAATTGATGCTTATATTATTCCAATAAATTATTATAGTGCTAAAAGGAACTTTATACCTTATATTTATACAGATAATGAAATAAAATCTATTTTTACTACAATAAAAGAAAAATATTCTAACAATAATATTAGAAAGAAAAAACAAGTGTATCTAATATTCAAATTACTATTTGGAACAGGTATGCGTATAAGTGAAGTACTTAATTTAAAATGTAAAAATATAAATTATGTAAAAAATAGTCTCAAAATAGAAGATACTAAAAATAATTGTGATAGATTAATAATAGTAAGTGATAATTTAATTAAAGAACTACAAGATTATAATAAAGAATATAATAATGGCTTTGAATACTTTTTTGAAAATAGGATTAATACCAAATATACAGTAGGGGACTTTTATTCTATATTTCGAAAAATTATTTTTAAGGCTAAAATCATGCATTTTGATAATGGACCAAGAGTACATGATATTCGCCATACTTTTGCTGTTAATTCATATAGAAATGCAATTAAGAAAGGCTTTGATATAAATAATTATGTAGTTACTTTAGGTGTGTATATGGGACATAAAACAGTATGTTCAACATATAAATATTTACATTTAACTATTGAATACTATCCGAATTTAAAAGAAAAAATAGGAAATATTATTACATTAGAAAAGGAGATAGATTATGAAGATTTATAATATTACAGAAGCTTTATCAAGTTATTTTAATAATTATTTAAGACTACAAAAGAATGTAAGTAATAATACAATTATTTCTTACAAATATACTTTTAAGTCATTAATTAAATATTTGATTACTAATAATATTACTACCTTAAAAGATTTTTCATTTAATGATTTTACAAGAGAAAATATTCTTGATTTCTTAAATGATGTAGAAAGTAAAACGTCTATATCTACTAGAAATCAAAGACTTGCTGCTATTAAATCTTTTTGTCAGTATTTACAATATGAGCCTATAGAACATTTGACACAAATACAAAGAATATTAAAAATAAGAATGAAAAAATTTTCTGCTAAAGAAATAGACTTTTTAACAAAAGAAGAATTAACTTTATATTTAAATTCGATAGATATAGACAATAAAAAAGGCGTTAGAGATTATACATTAATTTCATTCATGTATGAAACTGGCTCTAGAATAAATGAGGTAGTTAATGTAAAAATATGCGATTTACAGTTAGATGATAATTATAATGTTCTACTACATGGAAAAGGAAATAAATTAAGGAGGGTGCCTATAACAAATGAATTGAGGAATATGCTTTTAAAGTATATCAAAGCATTTAAATTAAATAGTACCTCTTATTTATTCCAAGGACAGAAAAATCAAAAATCATCAACAAAAATGATTACGCACATTGTAAATAAGTATGCAAGTAAATCAAAAATAAATAAAAACATTCATCCACATGTTTTTAGACATACTAGGGCAATGCATTTATTAGAAGCGGGACTTACTTTAGTTGACATAAGAGATATTTTAGGGCATGTTTCTGTTAAAACTACAGAGATATATCTTAAAATAAATATAGAACTTAAAAGAAATGCAATATTAAATGTCTATGAAAATAATGATAGATTTGAAGAGCCAAGTTGGATTAAGGATGAAAATGTATTAAAAGATTTATTAGACTTATAAATTTATTATTAGACAAAAATTACAAAAAAAGATAGTAATTTCAACAATTATTATCTTTTTGTCTCATAATTTATTTTGTCCTATAATGCGAATTATAAGACATGTCTTATAATTCGTATTGCCATTGTTGTTCACGTTCCACACGTTAGACGTACTAATGGTAATTCCCTACTATAATTTATTTAATCTAATTATAGTTTTTTAATTCAGTCACGAAAGAGAATGGTGTTTCTCTTTCGTGACTATTAACTTCCTAACTGTATTTCAAAAGGTGAATTCAAGGTCCCATCACCATTTAAAATTTGCACGTTAGATTTTAGATTTAAAGAAGGCCGAACGCCGTCCGCATTGGACGGGCCATCGTCGTACGCGCTGCCACTGCCGCTCACGTTCCACACGAGAGACGAACTATATGGTGTTAAAGTCCAATAGTATGTATTATTTCCATATCTATCAAACTGACCTGACATTAATTCTCCAAATCTTAATAATCCTGCTTTAGCATCTGTTGTAGATGAATTTGTACTACTCATATTGGTATCTGCATATTTTGCTAGTTTATATGAAGTGCCACTTCCTACTGTTCCTAGATACCAAGTGGTACTATCTTCTATCATATCACTATATGTACTATCAACGTAATTTGTTAAATAGTCTCCGTTCAGGAATGCCCCTATTGTATTTGTACTTGAAAATGTTGTATTACTTCCAAAGGCACTTGTTATAAAAGTTCCAGAACTCTTTAACGGTTCGGCACTTACTATTTTTGTACCACTACCATTTTCATGACTTACTATTCTATATAGATTATTTTCCTCATTTCCAAATCTTATATATTCTCCACTATACCTACTTGACAACAATGTTCCTGAAAGATTAGTATCATTATCTCCGTTTAAGCGATAAGGATTATCTATTGTTCCATCCCCACTCACGATACGAACGCTAGATTTTAGATTTACAGATGGCCGAACGCCGTACGCACTGGACGGGCTATCGTAGTTCGCGCGGCCAGCGATGTTGCTCACGAGCCACACGTAAGACGTACTATATGGTGTTAAGGTCCACCAATAAAGTCCATTATTCAAATAGCCAGTTGAACTGCTTGCTCCTCTATAACTTGTTACATACTCATAATAATTTAGTAAACCTACTGCATCAGTTACTATTGTCGTTTCTGCTGGCTTACTTGATGAGGTAGTCAAAGTAGCATTCCATTTAGCATCTGTTACAATAAAATTCTCATAATCCCTTAAATTACCTAAGAAGCCATCAATACTTGTATCATTTAGCCACTCTTCCATATAACTTCCTGCAAAGTCTGTACTACCACTTGAATAATTAATTGCACTTATATTCCACTGTGTTACTAACTTAGTTGTCTTTGCTTCATTATTTACACTCACCGCTCTCCATAACTTTCCGCTATACCAGATATAATTATTAGGGTCTGTTCCTGTTATAAAAGTATCTGTTCCATCATCATAAGTATCCCCATTATCTCCTACGTTTGCTAATACTACTTCACTTACTGGGTCACCTTGGGTGTTAACTCCATTAACTACTATCTTTCCATGATAATGTTTATTTAAAACATCATTTCCTACTCCTTCTCTTATCCATACATATAGAGTATAGGTAACACTTCCTCCTGCTTCAAGAGAACCTGTTGCTATCTTATAGTTAGAGTCAGCTATTGATGATAGATTAGCAGGTGCTGCTGTATCTAGCTTATATCTTATATAATCTTTATTTAATTGGATATTCGCACAGTTTTCTTCTTCGTTATTAATCATATCTAAATCATCTTGTATAAATACTTCATAATCTGCTGCTAAACTTCCTGTATTTTTTATTGTAAATACATATGGTTTTAATTTTAATCCTTCTTCATCAGACATAGGGTATTGTCCTGATAGGTTGATATTATTACTACTATCTTCTCCAAAGTCTATATTTAATGTTCCTACTTTTATAACATTATAATCAGCTGACTTTGATACTGATGTAAAGACAGCATAGGCGCTACCTAGAGATATTATAGTTACACCTAATATTGAAAATAATGTTAATAATAATTGTCTTTTAGCCATTTTAGTTAGTGCTACTTCTTTGAAGTTATATTCTTCTATCTTTTCTTTAGTAATTTTTTTTCTATTATTAAATCTCTTCATTATAATCAACACCCTATCTTTATGTATAGTATAACAAATATTAGAAGAGTAATCTAGTACTTTTTGTATTTTGTTAATTAAAATATTGATATCCCGTTTGTGTATAAATTTAAATTTGGATATCCCGAATAGAAATAACTCATATACATTAACCTATAGTACAATGTTTTTGTTGAGAAAATTATGTATGGAGGTATGTATATGAGTCGTAATTATTCTAACAAAAATCTAACTATATTAGAACTAGGTAATATTGAATTTTACTTAAATGATGGTAAAAGTCCAGCAGAAATCGGTAAAATTTTAAATAGAGGTCCATCAGGTATTAGAAAAGAAATAAAACATTACTCTTCTTATTTTGGTGTTGCAAGAAAATGTTCTAATTGTCTGAACAAAGATAATTGCCACCAAAAATTTCTCTGTGAAAATATTATAGATAAACTAAAATGTTCTCAATGTAAATTTTGTGTTAATGCAGTTAAATATTGTCCTAATTATAAAGTTGAAAATGATTGTGAATTGTTAAAGAAAAATCATCACGTTTGTAATGGATGCGAACTTTATCACAAATGTAAAAAAGTAAAAATAAAGTATCAGGCTGAAACTGCAATAAAAAAACATGATATTGTACAAAGAGTTTCTAGAACTGATACTAAAGCTGATAAAGTTCCACAAGATTATAAAAATTATTTATCAGATAGAATAAAAAAAGGAATTTCACCAGATATTATTTTAAATACTTTACCTGAAAAATATAAAATGTTTAAAATATCAACACCTACTTTATATGATTGGATTGATAAAGGTTTACTTGATTGTTGTAATCTTGATTTAAGAAATAAAGTATCAAGAATACGTTATGGTTCAAATACACTTAAAAGGAATATGTTAAAGGCCATCAATTAAATGGAAGAAGTATTGAAAATTTAACTCAAGAGGAAAGAGAAAAAAGACCATTAGGTATTGCAGAGTTTGATACTGTTGAAGGCATTAAAGGCGGAGAACTATTATTTACGATTATGATTCCTTGTTTCTCTTTAATGTTAGCCTTTAAAATAAAACACAAAACACAAGAAGAAATAGGAAGAATATTAGATGAACTAGAAAGAAAGTTAGGACGATATTTTTATATTTTATTTCATAAAGCAATTCCTGACAATGGTGGTGAATTTACTGACTTTTTAATATTAGAAACTTCTATTTACAAAGATTTAGAAAAAAGATTAAAAGTATATTATACACATACTTATGCATCTTATGAAAAACCACATATAGAAAATAATCATATCTTATTAAGATGGTTAATAAAAAAAGGATATGACATTACATTATTGTCTTCAAATGACATATTAAGTATTATTAATAGATTAAATAATTATCCACGTCCAACCAAAGAATATAAAACGACGTTACAATTATTAGAAGAAAAATTAGGGTATGAAATATTGGAACTTTTGGATTTACACCATATTCCAATAGAAGAATTAAATATGAAAGACACAATATTAAAAAATCAAGAGCGAATGAAATGAGTTCATCTAGACTCTTGATTTTTTAATTTGTGTGATTAGGATTAATTTTACCAACAAAGTTCACCTTTGTTGCTTATCAATTAATAAAATCGGGATATCCAAACGGGATTTCATAATTTAAATTAACCTACTTTTTGTATTTTTTTATTTGCAGTTTCTACGCATTAAAATAAAAAGATAGGCTTTATCAGCCTACCCGATAAGTTTATATTACTTATTTATTAGTATAACTTCCGCTAACTTGATTTAATCCGTTTTGTACTAAACGTCTAGTGATTTCACCACCAACTGAACCGTTAGCACGACTAGTAGCATCTGGTCCTAAATTAACACCAAATTCATTAGCTATTTCATATTTCATCTTATCAATAGCTTGTTTTTTCAAAATTTTACTGCAGTTTTACTGCAGTTTTACTGCAGTTTTACTGCAGTTTTTATTTTATTACCCATTGAGGTTTTTTGTCTGTTCCTATATTTTCTATTAAATTATTCTTTCTTAAATAAGTTAACATATATCTTATTTTATTATTTAAGTCTTTATTATTTTTGGCATTTATCATAGATGAAATATAATTATCTATCTCTTTTCTAGTAACAATACCATTTTCTTTAATAAAATTATATAGTTTTTCTTTTGTTTCATCTAAATGTAAATTATGTTCTTGTTCTTTTGATACTTTATTTGCTTCTAAAGGTACTATTACTTTAAAGACATCATCATCTTTAAAACTAGGAATCCCTCCAGTATATATTTTATTATATTTAGTTATTTTCTTTATACCTGATCCTAATTCATCTGCTAAACCTATTTCTTTAAAGAAATTAGCTAATTTTGGATTTTTAGGATAAGGTGTATAATTATTCAAATCTATATAACCAATGTTTTTAGGCTTATTAGCATTTTCTGTAATTATGGCATCTTTTGTAATAATTAATCTTGCAGGTAAAGGATTAGAGTATTCTCTGTGTATTAATAGATTAACACATAATTCTCTTGCTATGATATCTCTTACATTTATTCTTTGATTATTTTCTAGATAAAATTTATCATTTAAATGTTTGGCAATAAAATTTACTAATCTTTCATAGCTTTCTATTAAATTGGTCTTTATATCATCCCTATCATCATATCTATCTATATCTTCTACTCTTAATATAGCATCAGTTCTATAATATGATAAAGCTGATGCTATTACTTCATCTTTACCAAATAATAAAATCCCGGCTAGATTTATTCCTTCTTTACCTGTTTGTAAATCTTTTTCATATAGAGAAGCACTTCTTAATAGTTCCATATCATTCATAGAAGCCCACGGGTGATTAGCAGTTCTATTTACTGCCATTTGTCTTGCCTTTTCTATTAAATCTTTTCTTAAATCATCTGAGGTAGCATATGGAAAAATTTTATTTTCAATATAGGTACTACTCTTTCTTATGTATAGATTAGAAACTAAAGTAGTGTTATTAGTAATATCATAATCTCCATCTTCATTTCTATCATAGATTTTACCAACTGACTTATGAACATCTGAACTTTCATATACATAGATATAAAGAATAATTTTGTCATCAATACTATATTCTTTTATTTCTAAATGAACTGTAGGAAATATCTTTTCCGAATTATTACAAAGATTTGCAAAGTCTTTCTTCATGCTTGCAATATAAGTTTTATATATACCTATTACCTTTCCATCATCATCCACTCCTAAAAAGATATGTCCTCCATTTCTATTTAGCATACCACATATTGTTTCAAATAGCGAACTAGGCAATTTTTCTTTAGCTTTTTTATATTCTACAGTAGTACTTTCTCCTTCTTTTATCTTTTCATATAAATTTGTTGGTAGTTTAGATAACATATTCATACCTCCTCTACATATATTATACAACATTTAATTTATTTTTTAACTAAAAAGATAGGCTTTATCAGCCTATCGAATAAGTTATATTACTTATTTATTAGTATAACTTCCGCTAACTTGATTTAATCCGTTTTGTACTAAACGTCTAGTGATTTCACCACCAACTGAACCGTTAGCACGGCTAGTAGCATCTGGTCCTAAATTAACACCAAATTCATTAGCTATTTCATATTTCATTTTATCAATAGCTTGTTTAGCACCAGGAACTCTCATCTTCATTGAACCAGTGTTCATTTTGTTGTTCATTTGTTTCACCTCCTACACTAGTAGAATGTGAAGTTTTTTAATTTTCATACATTTTTTTTACTGGTAATTTTTACCTATAAAATATTTTCATATTTTTTTTCTTCTTTATAGATAAAAGTATTATCTATTGTTTCTTTTAAAAGCTCTTCATAGTTAACTTTTTCCTCTTCTTTTAGAGTTTCTTCTAATGATGGATTAATTATAGGATGTTTTGGTACAAAAACAGTACAACAATCTTCATAAGGCAAGATACTTGTATTATATGTATCTATTTTTTTAGCAATATCTATTATTTCTAATTTATCTAGACATGCTACTGGTCTTATTACTGGTATATTTGTTACATTATTTATTACATACATACTGTTTAGTGTTTGAGATGCAACTTGTCCAATAGATTCACCATTAATTATTATTTTAGCATTATATTTTTTACATAAAGCATCCATTATTCTATACATCATTCTTCTCATAATAGTAATAACATAGTTAGGAGATACACTTTTATATATTTCTTCTTGCAATTTTGTAAAAGGAACTATATAGAGAGTTATATCATTAGTATAGACTTTTAACTTATTAACTAAAGTTATTACTTTTTCTCTAGCCTCTAAACTAGTATGTGGTATCGCTTCAAAATATACTGCATCTACTTTAATTCCTCGCTTCATAGCAAGGAAACCTGCTACAGGAGAATCTATTCCTCCACTTAACATTAATAATCCTTTTCCTTGTATTCCACTAGGATATCCACCAAGTCCATTAAATTCATTGTAGTAAATATAAGTATTCTTTTCTCTTATTTCTACATGAATAATAACTTCGGGATTATTAACATCTACTTTAATATTATCCTTATTTTTTAAAACTATACCTCCAAATATTTTAGATAATTCCATACTAGTTTTAGGAAAAGATTTATCACTTCTTTTAGTTTCAACTTTAAATGTTTTAAAGTTTTGTAATTTAACTGTTTTAATTAATTCATTCTTAATAGAATCTAAGTCACTATTAGTAACATATGCAATATGATATTTATGAATACCAAATATCTCATGTATTTTCTTAATAATAGATTCTTCATCTTCTATATTATAATGTATATACATCCTAGATAAATCTTTTTCAATTTCAATATTAAAGTCTTTTAATTTATTTTCAATATTTTTTGTTAAAGTTTTAACAAAAAAGTTACGATTTCCTTTTTTAGTAGTTAATTCTCCATATTTAATTAATATTACTTTTTCCATAGAGTTTCTCCTTTCTATATATTCATTACGAATTTTTATACATTTTACGCATTTTTCGTAATGGCCTTTAGCTTGCAATACTTTTATTTTAAATTAATTGTAGATATAAATAAATCTTTACAAATTATCTTTTAATATTTTTATAAATTCTTTAGCTTCCTCCATAGTATTATCTTTAGATAAAGAAAGTCTTAATGATGTCCTAGATATCTCTTTATCTTTAGTTAATTCATAAATACTCTTAGAGTAATCTTCTTTAGAAGAACATGCTGTTTTAGTAGATAAATAGACATCCTTAGCTTCTAATTTATGGATTATAGTTTCAGGTTTAATACCTTTAATACTGAAGTTTAAAATATAAGGAGATGAATCTAGTTTAGAATTTATTGTAACACTATCTATCTTATTTAACTCATCTCTTAGATAGTTATTAATTTCTTTTACTTTTAGATAAGCTTTAGGTTGGTCTTCTAAGGCTAAACGTAGAGCTTTAGCAAAAGATGCTATTAGTGGTAAGGCAGGTGTTCCTGCTCTATAAATAGTTTGAGAATCACCACCATTAATTATTGGAGATAAGTTAATCTTCTCTTTTTTTATAAGTAAAGCGATTCCTTTAAGACCATTAAATTTATGAGCTGATGCTGAAAATAAATCGACATTAGTTAAATCTACATCTATTTTAGTTAGGCTTTGAGTACCATCGACATGGAATATGGCCTTACTATTTTCTTTAATTATTTTACCTATAGTGTCTATATCTTGGATTATACCTAGTTCACTATTAACATGATGAATAGAAACAAGTATGGGGTCTAGTTTTAACTTTTCTTTTAAATCATTAGTATCTATATGGTAGTTTTCATCTAATTTTAAATTAATAACTTCTACATCTTTTAGACTATTTAGTGTATTAGTAATAGAAGGATGTTCTAAAATAGTAGTTAGTATAATTCTTTTCCTATTAGGATAAGCATCTAATACTCCTTTAATCGCTAAGTTGTTTGATTCACTACTACTACTTGTAAATATTACTTCATCTTCTTTTACTTTTAAAAGACTTGCTACTTGTTTAGTAGCAGCATTCATTAACTTTTTACTTTCAAATCCTAGTTTATGAATAGAATTGGCATTACCAATATACTCTTTAGAAACAGTAACAAATGTATCTAGGACTTCATCTCTTACTTTTGTAGTCGCTGCATTATCAAAATATATCACTTTTATCACCCTTTTCGTCAATTATATCATATTTGTTTTCTCTTAAAATAGTTTCTGTAATATTATAGTCTTTGTATTTATTAAAGACTATGGAAATGTTTTTTGCAAGTAAAAAAATATTCTTAGTAAATAAAATTTTATTATTAAGAAGATATTTTTTTATATCTTTAATATGAAGAGATTCTAGAATAACTATTAGTTCTTCGATATCTGTATTATGCAAAGATGATATTTCTTTTCTATTAAAGCCTAATCTTTGTAGTATTTTTTTATCATTTATTTTCATAGGCCCTCCGGTTAATTAACTATACTACTATTCTTTAGGCTAAATTGCAAGAAAATATATTTATAGATAGAAAAAGTTTTGCAAATTCTAGGCAAAACTTTTATTCAGCAAAGGCATTTTCAATAGTTAAAGTTTTATTATTATAGGATTTAATTATTCCTATAAGAGTTACATCATCATCTTTATTTAAATCTTTAATATTATTAGATAGAAGACTTGCTTTAACGGTTAAATTATATTTACCTTCTTCATTATCAGTAAATTTTAAAGTAATAGTGTTATTTTTATTATTTTTACTAGAAATAGTTCCTGTTAATCTTATAAATTCTCCAATATGAGTATTATTATCGTTAATAATAGAGTATGCAAGATCTGTAATAGTATAATTTATGGGAGTAATATCATATTTTATAGACCATGAACCTATTACAGTATCCCGCCTACCAACTTTTTGATTATATTTTATTACTTTATAACCTAAGCCATAATATTCTTTAGTACCACCATCATTATAAGTTTTAGTATTAATAGCAAGAAAAGGGCCAATGTTTTTCTTTGATACTAATATTATATCTGTAGTTACTAATATTCCTATTACTATTATTACTATCATAATAATAGTAGATATTTTCCTAATTTTTTTCTCTTCTTCTACAGGGATACCTTCTTGTTTTTGTTCTTCTGTTTGCATAATAACACCTCTAACTATTTAACTTTTCTAAAAACTCTTCTTCAGTCCATATTGGTATATTTAACTCTTTCGCTTTATCATATTTACTACCTGGATTATCTCCTACAATAACAGCATATGTTTTCTTAGATACAGAGCCTACTGTCTTTCCTCCAGCATTTTCTATTAAAGCTTTCGCTTCATCTCTTGTTAATTTAGTAAGAGTTCCTGTTAAGACAAAGCTTTTATCAAGAAAATCTTCATTAAGTTTTAACTCTTCACCAATATAATTCATATTAAGTCCTAACTCTTTAAGTTCTTCTATTATTTTTAGATTATCTTCATTATTAAAATAATCGACTATATTCTTTGCAATAATAGGACCAATATCAGGAATATCTACAAGTTCATCATAAGTAGCTTTACTTAAATTATCCATATTTTTATAAGTTTTGGCAAGTATTTTAGCTTTTTCTTTACCAACATTTTTTATTCCAAGGGCAAATAGTAGGCGTTCAAGAGAATTAGATTTACTAACTTCAATAGCATTTAATAAATTAGTAACAGATTTTTCACCATAGCCTTCTAATTTTGTTAAGTCATCTTTTTTAGATGATAATCTATATATATCAGGAATAGTACTTATGAACTTAAAGTTATATAAGTCTTCCATTAATCTATCTCCTAAGCCGTCTATATTCATAGCAGGACGAGAGACAAAGTGAATAAAACTTTCGATGTGTCTTGCAGGACAATTAGGATTAGGACAGTAATAGTCTGCTTCTCCTTCTTTTTTTATTAGTTTTGCATCACAGATAGGACAGTTAGTAATCATTTTAAATGGTATTTCTTTACCAGTTCTTCTTTCAACCTTTGCTTCTACTACTTCTGGAATAACATCTCCTGCTTTTCTAATAGAAACAGTATCATAGATCATTAAGCCTTTTTTTATTACATAATCTTCATTGTGAAGGGTCGCTCTACTTATAGTGGAACCCATTAATTGAACAGGGTTTAAAATAGCATTAGGAGTTATTTTACCAGTTCTACCTACTGTAAAGATAATATCATTTAATTTAGTTAAGACTTCTTCAGCAGGAAACTTATAGGCAATAGCCCATCTAGGTGTTCTTGCTGTAAATCCTAAGCTTTGTTGATCTTTAATATTATCTACTTTAATTACAACTCCATCTATATCATAGGGAAGGTCTTTTCTTATTTCCCCTTTCTCATGAATATAAGCCATTACTTCATCAATATTTTTAACAATTCTATTATTAGGATTAGTCTTTAGTCCTAAACTTTTCATAAACTCTAAAGCTTCATGATGAGTTTTAATATTATAATCTAGAGGATTAGGTAAATGGTATAAAAAGGCATCTAAATTACGTTTTGCGGCTATTTTAGAGTCTAGCTGTCTAATTGATCCAGCAGCAGCATTTCGAGGATTTTGAAGGGGTTTCTCGCCTTTAGAGATACGTTCTTTATTTAGTTTTTCTAACGTATCTTTACTCATATAAATTTCTCCTCTTACTTCTATATCAAGAGGTTGTTTTAATTTTAAAGGTATGCTTTTAATAGTTTTAACATTATGAGTAATATCTTCACCAATTACACCATTACCACGTGTTGCGGCTCTTACTAAAATGCCTTTTTCGTATAATAAAGATACTGATAAACCATCTATTTTAAGTTCACAAACATAATCAGAGTGAACACCACTATTTTCGATTCTCTTTAAGAAATCAATTATCTCTTCTTCATTAAAAACATCTCCTAAAGACATCATAGGAATAGTATGTTCCACTTTTTTAAATTCATCTATTACTTCTCCTCCTACTTTTTTAGTAGGTGAGGTATCAAGAACCCATTCAGGATGTATCTTTTCAATTGTTTCTAGTTCTCTATAATAAGCATCGTATTCTTGATCTGTTATTTTTGGATCATCTAATACGTAATAATTATAAGATGCTTCATCTAATATTTTTATTAGTTCATTCATTCTTTCAATTGTAATATTATCCACAGAACTCTCTCCTTTTTAAATAGTTATCCACAATTTTTCTTTATAAACTCCTTTTTCTATTAAATCTTTTATAGCTTTTTCCACATCTTTTTGATCTTCTTTATAAGTCATTCCATACCAAGTAGAGGTTGTTTTTATAACATCTATAGTTTTGATATTTTTCTTAAGACATGTGTCTAAGATATCTGGTATCTGAAACTCAAAATCATCAAGATTCTTTTGATGAAGTGATAGAAATAAACTTAATTCTTCGTTTAATATATCAAAGATATCAGGAGAAAATACTAAAAGGTTCATAGAAACTAAAGTATCTTCATCTATTTCTATTCCGTTGTTACTATAAAGTGAAGAAGCAACTATTTTATTCTTTTTAGCTACTACTTTACATTCTGTTATTTTAGATAGTTTATTATTACCTACTTCCATTATACCTCTTTTACAAACACCATTAGGACTTAGGGTATTAATTAGTTTATAGGCAATTATACCATAATGATTATAGATAATATTGTCTAGATATTCACTAGCTTTTAAAAATGCATCAAGCCCATAAAAATCATCAGCATTTATTACAATAAATGGTTCATTTATTTTATCTTTAGCACAGTATATAGCATAAGCAGTACCTAATGGTTTAGTTCTTTTCTTTAATAAAGGTTTAAATCTAGAAGGAATGTAATCATTATTTTGAAAAGCATAATCTACTTTAATAAAGGGTTCAATTATTCTACCAATTGTCTCTTTAAATTCTTCTAACATTTCTTCTTTAATAACAAATACTACTTTAGTAAATCCGGCTCTAATAGCATCATAAATAGAATAATCTATGATATATTCACCATTAGGTCCTACTTTTTCTAATTGTTTTAATCCCCCAAAACGGCTACCAATTCCTGCTGCCATTATTAATAATGTTTTTTCTTTTTTCATATTAATCACCACTTTCCCATAAATTATTGTTATATATTTTATTTTTTATCATGTCATTAAGAGCAGATACTACTTTTTCTTTATCTTCTTTATATGTTACTCCATACCAAGTGGCATCAGTTTTAATTACATCTGTAGTAATTCTCTTCTCTTTAAGACACTCATTTAAAACTATTGGTATTAAATATTCACAGTTTGATAAATCATGTTTATTTTTTTCTAAGAATTCATCTAATTTTTCTTCTAAAATTTTAAAAATCTCAGGTGTAAATATAAGAAAATTCATAGAGGCAATAGTATCTTTAGAAGTAGTAAAACTTTTAGTACCATCTAAGGGTTCTACTTCTACTACATCACCTACTAGTTTAGTTTTACTTTCAATAATAGTTATTAGTTCATTTTTATCATTAACTTTACATACGCCTCTTTTAGTAGAGCCATTAGGACTTAAAGTATTACCTAATTTATAAGCGATTAGTCCTGCATGATTGTTTTTAATTTTATCTAAATAATTACTGGCTTTAATAAAGGCATCTCGTCCATAAAAATCATCGGCATTAATGATTGCAAAGGGCTCATTTATCTTATCTTTAGCACAGTATATAGCATGAGCAGTACCTAGAGGTTTTACTCTTGTTTTTAGTAATTCTTGATAATCTTTAGGCATATTATCATTAGTTTGAAATACATATTCCACTTTTACATGAGGTTCTACTCTTTTACCTATTGTTTCTTTAAATATTTCGTAGTTTTCTTTCTTGATAATAAATACTACTTTAGTAAAGCCGGATTTAAGGGCATCATAAATTGAATAGTCTATTAAATATTCATTATTAGGCCCCATCCCCTCTAGCTGTTTTAAGCCTCCAAAACGGCTACCTAGACCTGCTGCCATTATTAGAAGTGTTTTATCTTTCATATATCCTCCTAGTATTATTTTTCTTATAATTTCAATATGTTAGCACAGAATTCCGGCACTTTTCAGCTTAATTTTCACATTTTTCTTACTTGCCGATTACATTTGACATATTTTTTTCCTTTCTCTAAGCCTTTTTCTAATTTAAAGAGACTTCCTGCAAAGGTAGTTGCTAAAGAAGAAACTACATTTTCATAATAACTTTCTTCATTATATGGCCCATTATATTTTCTTTCCACAATGCTAGATGTAAATAAATTTTGTTCTAAATTATAAGTAGCAATTAAAGTTTTGCCTTTATATAAATTATCTGCAATATTAGTATCTAATAAAAAGTCTAAGTCTTCTTCTTTTAGTTCCTCTAGTCCTTCTATAGATAAGCTATCACCTAATATTAAGGCTCCATTTAAACGATTAATTTGTCTATCAGCTACTACACTTAATTTATAGCCTTTTTTTAAATATTCTTCCATAATGTATTTCTCCTTTATACTTTAGTTAAACTTTTATGATTTTTTATTAATTTTTTAACCCCATAAGGATGAGAAAAAGCTACTGTAACTAGAGAATTAGTTACATCAATAACCTTACCTGCTCCAAAGTTTTCATGATGAACATAGTCTCCTACTTTGTAGTCAACGTCCTCATCTCTTAAAACATCTTCTTTATTTATTATTTTTACTTCTTCTTTTTCTTTATTTTCAGTTTCAATTAAACTTTTATCTATTTCTTGTAAGAATCTACTAGGTGGATTAATTCCTTCTTTACCAAATAGCATTCTTCTTCTAGCGTTCAATAGATATAATTTTTCTTTAGCTCTTGTAATTGCTACATAGCATAATCTTCTTTCCTCTTCTGTTTCACTACTACTCATAAGTGAATTTAAGTGAGGGAATATTCCTTCTTCTAATCCTAATACAAAGACAACATCATATTCTAGGCCTTTAACAGCATGAATTGTCATTAAGCTTACTTTATGTCTTGGATCTTTATACTCATCTTTATCATTAACTAGACTTACTTCATATAAGAAATCTTCTAATGAAACTAGTCCCATTCTTTCTTCAAAGGCTTTAGTAATAGATTTAAATTCTTCTAGGTTTTCTAATCTTATTTCGCTTTCAATTAATTTTTCACTTTCTAGTTCTTTTTTCATACCAGTAGCATCTAATACTTTATCTATTAATTCTGTTAATGTTACTTTTTCTTTTATATTTTGTAGTGATAGTATTAATTCTTTAAAGCTTAATTCTTTACCACTTTCTATTGCATCAAAAAGGCTAATATTTTCAAGATCAGCTTTGGCTGTAAGATGTTCTATTGATTTAAGCCCTATACCTCTTTTAGGGGTATTTATAACTCTTAAAAAGCTGACGTCATCTTTAGGATTATAGATTAATTTAAGGTATGCTAGCAAGTCTTTTATTTCTTTTCTTTGATAGAAACTAAAGCCTCCTACAATGCGGTAGGGAATGTTTTGTTTTAATAGTTCTTCTTCTATAACACGTGACTGAGCGTTAGTGCGATAAAGAATTGCTATATCACTGGCATCTTTTCCAGCATCTAGAAGTTTCTTTATCTCCATGGCAGTATAATGACTTTCATCTTTCTCATCATAGGCACGATAATAAGTTATTTTATCTCCTTCGCCTTTAGTTGACCAAAGATTTTTCTCTTTTCTTTTTTCATTGTTTTTAATAACACAGTTAGCAGCATCTAGTATAGTCTTAGTTGAACGATAGTTCTGTTCTAGTTTTATACTTTTAGCATTAGGATAATCTTTTTCAAAGTTTAAGATATTTTTGTAATTAGCTCCTCTAAAGCCATAAATAGCTTGGTCGGCATCTCCTACGACACAAATATTTTTATACTTAGCACTTATCATTTTTGATAAGATGTACTGAGCTTCATTTGTATCTTGATATTCATCTATTAAAATGTATTTATAACGTTCTTGATAATGTTGTAAAACATCAGGAAACTTTCTAAATAATTTTATAGGTAAAAGAAGAAGATCATCAAAATCAACAGCATTGTTTTGTTTTAATTTTTCTTCATATTTATAATATACTTCACTAACTACTTTCTCATAATCACTAGCAATGTATTTTTCATAGTCAGATGGAGATAACAATTCATTTTTACAATTACTTATTTTATTTCTAATTGCTTTTGGATTATATATTTTAGGATCATAGTTTAAAGTTTTTAAGATTTTTTTTACTATTGTTAAAGAATCATCACTATCCATGATAACAAAGTTATTATCATAATCTAATTTTTTATAGTTTTCTCTTAATATTCTAAGTCCAAAAGAGTGAAAGGTTGATATTTGAATATCTTTAGATTTTTGACCAATCATTTTATCAACACGTTCTTTCATTTCAAGGGCTGCTTTATTAGTAAATGTGATAGCTAATATTTCCCAGGGTAAGACATCTAATTCTTCTATTAAGTATGCTATTTTAGTAGTTAATACTTTCGTCTTACCAGAGCCTGCTCCTGCTAATATTAAAAGAGGTCCATCATTATATAAAACTGCTTCTTTTTGTTCTTTATTTAAATTATCTAAGTCCATATTATTACCTACTTCCTAATTCATTATATCATTATTTGTTAAATTACAATTTATTTAATGTTAAAATTTAGATAATTTTCAAAATTAAATTAACAACTTGGAAAAAATAGGT
>CALVQY010000009.1 GCA_944358355.1 uncultured Bacilli bacterium
TTAACATTTACACCATTATTAATAAGTAAATTTACATCTCTCATAATAATACCCTCCTATACTTAAAGTATAGCATAGTTTAATCATTATTCAAATACTTATTTATAATATTATCTAACGCTTTACGTTCAATAGGCTTAGGTAAATAACTATTAAATCCTTCACTCAAATACTTCTCTTCCATGCCTGCAATAGCATTTGCAGTAAGAACTACGACAGGTGTATTAAAATTAGGATCTTCTTTTAATTTATGAAAAGTTTCAGTTCCACTCATCTTAGGCATCATATCATCCATAAAGATTAAGTCATATTTAATAGATTTGACTTTTTCTAAACACTCCGCCCCACTCATACAACTATCAACTGTAATACCATAATCTTCTAAAAGTCTTGTTGCAACTTTTATATTTAATCTATTATCATCAACAACAAGTACACTCTTACCAATAACATCTTCATCTTTCGCTAGCTCTTCTCTACTTATTTCAAAAGTATCTTCTAGTTTAACATCTGATGGAGCAATTTTTTGATCAATAGACACAGTAAACTTACTTCCTTTACCATATACACTTTGAACAACTAATTCTCCATGCATAAGTTGCACTAATTTTTTAGTAATAGCAAGACCTAGACCAGTACCTTCAATAGTTGTATTTTTATCTTCATCAAGACGTTCAAATTTATCAAATAATTTATCAATTTTATCACGTTTAATACCAATACCAGTATCTTCAACTGATACTATTAATCTACAAATATCGCCTTTAATTAAAGAATCAACTTTAAAAATAATTTGCCCTTCTTTAGTATATTTAGCAGCATTAGTTAAAATATTAAGAATAACTTGTTTTACTCTTGTATGATCACCATATAATACTTTAGGAATAGTCTCATCTATTTTAACAATTAATTCTATTGGCTTTTCCCCTATTCTTACTTTAGTTAAAGTAGTTAAATCATTAAACATTTTATAAGGATTATAATTATTATTAATAATCTCTAATTTATTCGCTTCTATTTTTGATATATCTAAAACTCCATTAACTATTTCAAGCAAACTTTCACTTGCCATTAAAATATCATTTACATCTTCTTTAACTCTAAGAGGTAAATCAGGTTCTTCTTTTAAAGCTTCTGCAAAACCAGTAATAGCATTAAGAGGTGTTCTAATCTCATGAGACATATTTGACAAGAAATCTGTCTTAGCATTATTAGCTTTCTCTGCTTGAACTTTTGCAATATTTAATTCTTCAATCATCTTAACATCAGGATTTTCAATTGTAAAATAAGTAAGTACTGTAATAAACGCTGCTGCTGATGTTACAAGTAATATATCTGGGTAAGTTGACTGAATAAAAGCAGCAGTACCTGCAAAAACAATAAAAGCAAAAGCTGGAAGATACTTTTTATTTTTTATTTTCTTAATATTAGAAAACATACATGCTAACCACATAACAATACAAGCGGCTGCAATCGAGTAACTGAAAACAGCACTTGGACCATAAGTGTACATTTTTTTATGATCGCTATAAATATAAAGTGGCAATAAAAAAACCAAAAGAGAAATAACAGCAAACATTATTAAAAATACATACAATAAATTTTTAAAGTAAGAAATATTTTTATTTTCTTTAATTTTAACGTGTCCTGAATTTTTTCTAGAAGAAATAACTAACATATAATATGTAAATGTTATAACCCATGCTATAATACAAACTAAATAAAATTTACATAAAGGATTAGCAAAAACATTGTTAGGATTAATAAGCGCTACACTAACACTAGCCATGTCTATAATTAAAGTTATAACGGTTATAACTATTAAAAGACTATATATTCTATTTTCAATAGTGTCATATTTTTTCTTACTAAAATAAATAAATGCAATTAAACCAGTATAAAAAAGACTTGCTATTTGAAAAAACAAACTACTACTCACATTAATTCACCTCTACTATCATTAACATTATAGCACAGTCTAAAAATTAATTTCAATATGTAGTTTACTTATCTTTAACAAGTCTAATTATTTACCATTTTTTCTTATTAAGAATTTTAACTTCTCGTTCACATTCCAAACCATGAACAGAACTTATATTAGGTATTAGTGAATAAATATCATCTTTATTGATAATACCATTTTCACAAATTTTTTCTAATTTCTCAACTATATAAGCACCATCTTCCAAAGCTTTTAAATATAAATCTATAAAAGACTCTCTTGAAACAATGCTAGCATCAGTCGGATTCGCCCATTCTTCATGATTAAGATTTAAATAAGGTATAACTTCATCATAATCTCTATGATAAGAGAAAGCTTTAGAACATTTAGCAAAAGGCCCTAATACCTTATCAAAAAATTGTGTTTTCAAGCCCCAACTATCATATTTCATTAATCGCATATAAAATGCTAATTGTTTAAAAGCTTTTTTGAATATTGGTCCTCCTCCAGATATATTGTATGTACCTATTAAACTATCATCAATTGTTTTTATAAGTTCATTGCTAATCAATGATTCATCTATCTCAAAATCTTTATAGACTCTATAGTTCTTAGCATCTTTACCTTCAAATGTTTCCATCATATAAATATCAAGTAAATTTTCTACAACTCCATGATTCCATATTTTTGTCTCAGGGTCCCTTACATGGTCACCTGAATAATAAATTATTTGTGGATGTGTATAAGCATCAAGTAAATGATGCATTACATATCCAGGCCCTATAAATAGTCTTACATCCTCTAACTCAAGACTTCCTGTCTCCTTAGCGGTATTTAAATAATTATATACAAATTCTTGAAATTTATGTTCTTGTAGCTCAACAGATAAATCTATATTAGCATCACGAACTTTACTATTATAAAAATCATAATAAATTAAGAAATCATGTCCTTGTACAAAAATATTATATTTGTCATAATTAGGAAATGAATCTAGTGTTTTTTTGCTTAATTTTCCTTTTAAATCTTTATAAAATATATCATGTGTTTTTGGTCCTGGCATAGTCATCAATCCCCCTTTTATCAAAACTATACTGCCTATCTTTTATCAATATTTTACTTTTATCATCTTCAACATAACCTGGATATTCTAAATCATTATAATATGGATACTCAACTACTTGTCCTTCATAAATAATATTATCTTCCAAAGCTCCATAAAAATCAAAAGGTCTAACATCCTTAGGTTCTTTGTTATCAAATAAATATATACCAGCTTCTTTCAAGACAGTAGCAACCCATTGTGAACAGAAAAAGCTATCTTTTGAAGCTATACCTCGACCAAACATTATCATTGATATTATTCCGACAAAATTATAAGAATATTCATCTCTATGAGTCCAATAGTAATCCATAAGATTAGATATCTTCTTATATTGTTCTAAGCTTACAGGTAATTCCATCACTGCAATCTTACTTTCATCTTTATTAAGGGCAAAGACATCTTTTCTAATATCTTCTTTAATAAAACCACAATTCAAAGGATTATTTATCTCACGTCTTGCAAGACTCATCATATTACCTAATTTTTTATCTCTAGATAAAGATGTATGAGAATAACAATCACCATCATATCTATTCCAAAATTTTAAAGATGCCCGCCATTTTATAATTCTTCCCGGTACAGTATTAGTAAAACTATCTACTATATAAATATTTTGTTTATCCATAATGAAACCTCTCTATTCTTATCGTTTAATATTTACTTTTACTGCTTCTTCTCCATTCTTACTGTTATAAATACTGCCCCCAACTATAAGAATATCTTTAACATAATCTATTATTTCTTCATCAGTTGAATAAAAATTACCTGTTACAACATCAATATTTCCAAGTTGCTCTTTATTAATACCTGTTGTCGTATATAAATTACCAACTACGATTTTCAATGAATCTAAATAAGAAAAATCATGAAGTTTTTCTAAATGAAGATTACCATAGAAAATCTGAATATTTTTTATGTTTTCCTTAGGTGTTGTAGCATCATATTGAAAATCATTTACATATGCCTTAAATTCTCCTGATGATTCAATAAATTTTGTAAAATCGCCTGTTATCTCTTCTTTAGGTATATCGAATAACTCATGTACTGACTCTCTTTTTTGTTCTGTCTCAACATAATCAAAGTACATAGCTCTCAAAGAATTTACAAAAACTTTAGAAATCCTAACCCCCCTCGAAATAAAATTATTTTTGATTCCCTTTTGAAAATATATTTTCTCTAGCAAGTTTATATTTCTCATCATTATTTTATCACAAGTACGTTTATTATACTTATCACTTACAAGCACAGAGGCTTTAACTAAGTTTTTTAAATCACCTCTTGCAAAATCTAACTTATCCATATTTCCCCCTATTAATTATCAATTATTTTTTCTCTAATTCATCATAAGCATAAGATTTTACTATACCATTAATCTTAACTTGATAAATATTACCTATTTTCATTACTACTATTCCATTTTCTTTAGTTTCTTTAATTATCACTTCACTACCAGTCTCAATTTCATCATCTGTATCATCAAAACTAGTATTTTTGACAATTAATCCCATATATACCAATCCCTTTCTTGCCTATATTATATACCATTATCGTAATTTGTCAAACAAAAGTTTATTTTTTTAACTATTTATGCTAATATTTAAGTAAATTGAGGTGGATTATGGAAGAAATATTAGAACTATTAGATAATAAAAGAATTGAGTATAAAATGATTAAACATAAAAGAGTCTATACTATAAAGGAAATTAAAGATATTAATTTAAATAAAGTTGGCCTTATACCTAAGAATATATTTTTAAGAATACTAGTGACAAAGCACATTATTTAGTTACTTGTCATCCTGACAAAAAGGTAGATATCAAAAAGCTTGCTAAAGACTTAGGTAGTACACGTCTTTCTTTTGGAAGTCCCGAAAGATTAAAGAAATATCTAAAAGTAGAAAAAGGCTCTGTTTCACCTCTAGGCTTTATTTATGATAAAAACTCTGATGTTACTTTGTCTTTGATAAAGAGTTAATTAATAAGACTATAGGAGTTCATCCTAATAGAAATGATTATACTATATTTATTAGATTTAATGATTTAATTAAGTTAATAGAAGAACATGATAATAAAATATTTTATTTAGATATATAAAAAGATAGAACACGGATTGTATTCTAACTTTTTTTGTGGAAATATTTATTTCTCCAATATATAATATAGAACTATACATACTATCATATAGATTTCTTGGATTACCGTATAAGTTTTTTTGTTCTAAATTAAATAAAAGTTTACCACTGTTTAACTTTTTTTAATCTTATATTAACACAAAATTATATATCATTAATTTTTTCTTTAGCAAAAGAAAAGGCTGCTTTCAATATAACTACATTTTATATGAAACAACTCATTTTTATAGCTACATTTCATTTTCTATAATATTACTATATTTTAGATATTTTTCCCTTTCTAACTTATTTTAAAAACATTCAATCAACATCTTACACATAATTAACCATCAACAATATCTTTCTTAAAATTAGCAAAATTATGATATTCAAACTTTCTACCTTTAAATATCATATATTTTTTATTTCCTATAATACTCATTTTATTATTTTCTATCAATATAACATCTTCTTCGGGTAAATATATTACTTTTTCCTTAATTGAAAAATTTTGCAAATACTTTTTATTTTTCTTTAAATTCCTATTCTTTAAATGACATAAAATCGAATAATTATTTAATAAATTAAATCCTTTAGTATCTTTCAACCCAACAGTATTTTTATCATCTAACAAACAAGTATTTATATCTTTACCAAAAATAATTGCACCAGCACTACCACCAAATACTATACCATTATTTTTTAAATAGTTTTCTATTTTCTCAAAATTATTATTCTGTTTCAATTCATAGAGCAATTTATATGTATTGCCTCCACCTATAAATATAGCACTATAATTATATAAATTTTTCACAGATAATTCTTCTGAGGATCTAACCATTTCAAAATTAGATAATCCCATATATTTAATTTCTTCTTTAAACCAATTGTAGCAACTATTATATCTAGATTCATCCATAGCAAGAGGAACATATAAAATTGGTTTAGACTTATCTAAATTATTAGAAAAACTCAATAATGCAGATATTATTTGTTTAGAAGAACCTCCTCCACATAAATATAATTTCATAGCAATCCTCCCTATCTTATTATTTTTTTTACTTTTTCTGCTTCAACACCAGCCGATAATAACCTTTTTTTTAATTCTTCCCTAGATACATTAATTTTTATACCAGATAAGTTATTATAACCATCTTCTATTAATTTATTAATAATTAATCTATTGCAATTCCTAGTATATTCATTAATCATTACTCCAACATCTATATATTTATCCACTTCCTGCCAATCTTTCCAATATCTAATAGATTCCATTAAATACTGCTTTTCCAAATTAGAAAATTCATTTCCATCTAAAACATTAGCTAACTTTTTAGAAAACTGTCTTGCTCGATAACCGGAGTTTTTATTTGAAGGTTTAACATTATTTATAGCAAGTAAAGAAAGGACAGATAAATATGCCTTGACCATTGGAGATAATGATGAACTATCACTATATAAATCATAATACGAACCATGATTAACACTCCATCTTATTCTTTCTAAACCAAAACCAACATCACTCATAGTATCAAGACCAATTTTTTTACCATTCTTTGTTATGCTAGTAAAAAAAGTAGTATCACCTAATTCAATATTATTATTATAATAATAGAATGTTTTTCTTCCTAAAACTTCTAAATCACCCCAAGTACGTTCATACTCTTTGCTTCTTGAAGAGATATTTAAAGGATGCATGCCTAATTTATAAAAAAGTTCTAACCAATCTTTAACTAAATCATTATGTTCTTTCTCAGATATATTAAAACCAGCTGACGTAGAATTTATAAAAGCTACTGATGACCCCTCAGAAATTGAGTTTACAAATTGTGTTCTTATAACAGGCTGTGATAAATATATTTTTTTACTAGCATTATCATTTAATTTTGAATTTATATAATCAAAAAGTATCGGTTGAATACCGGCTGTAATAAACACAGTATCATAATTATTTACAATTTGATAAGGTTTTACACAATTATAACCTCTTTCCAAAAAATATTTTTTTAAATCATTTGCTATCAACAATCTTATTTTCATTAATAAATCACTTCTTTCAATAACTATTAACTTTCAACTTACCATTAATTAAATCTTCTGTGATTTTGTTATGATTATTTATCACTTCTTTAACTAAAACATCAATTTGTTTTTTTACTTCAAGAGATACATCTTCATTTAACTCCACACTAATATTCCAAGGCTTAAGAATAGAATCTCCCATTTTAGATGTACAAAACACAACATTCTCGATATTATAAATTTCAAATATTTTTTCACTTATAACATCACCTATAGCTGTAAAAAGTTTCCCAGTATGATAAACAGGATTTTTTCCGCATGGAGCTTCCATACTAAAGTTTCTACTAAATGGAATAACCCCTCTAGAGCGATTGCCACGACCAACTGCTCCTTCATCACCACTTTCAACTGCACTTCCTATAGCAGTAAGGTATAAATCATTTTTTTCATAGTTATCACGTGTATTTAAAAAAATAGTGATTTCATTATTTTTAAATTCTTGTCTTGCAATTTCTTCTATATCAGATTTTATCTTCTCAATCTTATTTTTATAATCATCTAAATTCACCACATATAAAGAAATTAAAGGTACACAACATGTAATTTCGATTATTTGTTCTTTTCTAATTCCCATTACTTTAATATCAGTTCCAACCCAAGGAAACTTAGATTTATACTCCTGTGAATTTAGTTCATGCTCAATATTTAAAACAGTCCTTTCTAATTTACTCATTGGATAATAACTTACAGTAGTAGATGTATCATTGCATCTTAAAAAATTATTATGTCTTAAGATGTCTTTTTCATCAAGAGCTTCATAAAATTTTTTTCTTTCATTTTTAGTTGTTTCATCATCATTATAGACTACTCCAGGTCCTTCATTATGATGTGTATTATCAATTATTGATAAAAAATTATCAACATCTAGCAACGGAAAAAGCTCTTTAAAATAACTTTTAACTGTATTTTCTACAATAGACATATAATCTATTTTTTCTTCTTTATATCGATTAGTAAATCTTCCATTTATTAATACCTTTATAGGTTCAAGCATCTCACTTTTTCCAAAACGAACTTTTGACCCACCACCCAAAATAGACAATTTATCTATCATGTGTCGCAAAATCACACCATATTTTTCCATACAATATTTTGAATAATTTGATGATATTTTTTCTGCTAATGTATCGCAAATATTATCAGGATGACCCTTTCCTTTAGTTTCTACAACCTCAAATTGATTGTCATCTATTTTTTCTTTTTTATTTACATAAATATATGTATTCATTTTTCCTCCTATCATATAACATAATTATTTTATTATATTATACTATTATTTTCTTCTATACTAGTTTATTTTTGCTTTTGTAATTTTTACTTTATTTAGTCATTCTTCTATAGGACCATAAGATAAAATATCTGTGATAATCCTTTCCCTGCCTTTATTCTCTAATACTTGTAATTATCTTTCTTGTATTAGCAAGATTTTGATCTTGTTTTGACGAGAAATTCATTTTACTAATCTTTGTTATTCCATCTACTAGATTAGTAACAATTTTATTAAAGATACAAGCAATATCTTCTTTAGTAATACTAGTATCTTCTAAAGTATCGTGAAAAAGCCCATCACATACTTTATCTCTATCAGCATGCATATCAGCAAGAATATAAGCACCATTTAATGGATTAGTAATATAATCTTCTCCATTCTTCCGTTTTTATTCCTTATGCAATTCTTCAGCATAAGAATATGTCTTTCTAATAATTTCAACTTCTTCATTATTATACTCAACAACTTTAACAAGTAAATTATCAATAGTTTAAATTCATTGCACCTCCTAAAAAAAGAAAAAACACCGAGACGATAAATCGCCCAGTGTCACCATCATATTAAAGATAAAGAGTATAAAAACATTATTAAAGAAAATACAGTAATTATTATAATGAATTTAATATAGTATTTTTCTTTGGAAATCACACTCATAACTCCACCTCTTCAAATATTAGTAATTAATTTATCACTAATATTTAGAACTGTCAACATAGTTTTACAAAATGTTAATCCTTTTACAAAAGTTTATTTTTTTACTATTTATGTTAATATTTAAGTAATTTGAGGTGAATTATGGAAAATATATTAGAACTACTAGATAATAAAAGAATTGAATATAAAATGATTAAACATAAAAGAGTTTATACCATGGAAGAAACAAAAAATATTAATTTAGAAAAAGTTGGTCTTATTCCTAAAAACATCTTTTTAAGAAATGCTAATGGTAAAGTACATTATTTAGTTACTTGTCATTCAGATAAGAAGGTAGATATCAAAAATCTTGCTAAAGACTTAGATAGTACACGTCTTTCTTTTGGAAGTCTCGAAAGATTAAAGAAATATCTAAACGTAGAGAAAGGTTCTGTCTCACCATTAGGCTTTATTTACGATAAAAACTCTGAAGTAATCTTTGTCTTTGATAAAGATTTAGTTAATAAGACTATAGGGGTTCATCCTAATAGAAATGATTATACTATTTTTATAAGATTTAATGATTTAATTAAATTAATAGAAGAACATGGTAATAAGATAGTTTATTTAGATGTTTAAAAAGATAGAAAACTTAACTTAGTATCTATCTTTCTTCTTTATAATAATATCTATAAGGTCTAGCCTTAATATTTAGATCATTCATTAATATTCCTAAATATCTAGTACCATCCTTTGTTGTTTCTTGATATAAACGATTATCAACTATTTTACCATTATTTTTTATAAGTAGATAATCATCTCTCCAAGTTACATTATCATAATTAGTTGTACCATCTTTATATAAGACTAATTCTTTATACTTAGTATCTGGCATATAATGTTCTTTACTAGGATTAAATATTTTTAAAGGCTCTACTATCTGTCCTTGTAAGCACCACTTACCAACATATTTAGAATCATAAATAGGTTCAGCAGTTTTAAACTTCTCTTCTATTTTTTTCATATGTATTAAAGCATCTTCATTCTCTTTAGTTAAATCATAAGCTTCTACATATATATCAGTTTTATTATCATTATATATTTCTATAAATTCTCCTCTTATTTGAATATTATTGTTATTTACATACTTAATCATTTCTTTATAAGTATCTATTACATCATCTATACTAGATGTATGTAATAAAGTTTCTACTGTATTATCAGTTAATATTTCTAAACCCATAGATTCCATAGCTTTAATAAAATTATAATTAGTTTTTAACTCATCATTTAAAACTCTACCTATAAAACAAGTAATATTATCTTCTTTAAAACCCACTTCATAACTAATTAAAACACTAGGTAACTTAGAAAAATCCATATAATTAGTACTAACTTTTTTATCAATATCATCTAACTCTTTCTTAAAATCATTCCTCATCTTTAACTCTTTAAACTCCCCTATCATAACAAACATAGGATTTTTAATTAATTCCATATAAACTCCCCCTCTTAGTTTATTTTTAATCTCTTCAAGTTTTTCTAACTTATCTTGATATTCTTCAGTTAATTTCTTTACTTCTTTAACTATATTATTATCTTTAGGATTATCAAGGATATTCTTTATCTCTTTTAAAGTAAATCCTGCTTCTTGTAATGTTTTAATATTATGATAAGTACTAACTTGTTCATCACTATAATATCTGTATCCTGTAAAGTCATCTACTTCTTTAGGTATTAAAATGCCCATTTTTTCATAATGTCTTAATGTTTTAATAGTACATTCACAAAGATATGAAAATTCCCCTATTCTATACATATTCTTCCTTTCACCATGAATATATCACTACCCTTAAGGGGAGAGTCAATAGCTTTTTATTTAAAATTAACTTCAAAATATGTAAAAACATTATCACTAGGAACAGTAAATTTAAAAAGGAATTTATTATTATCTAGTTTTAAAACATAAAGACTTGTTAATTTACGAAACATATCATCTTTCTTATTAGTTGGTAGATAAAAATCTAAAAAGATTGTTTTATCTCCAGGTTTTTTTATAAATGCTTCTGTTTCTAACATATATTTTGTAATATCTTCTATACCATTATTAAAACTATTTAATGTTTCTAAATCAATATTAAGTTCAAAGCTAAGAGAAGCATCCCTATCATCGTCAACACCAAATATTTCTAAACTTATTGTTGGACTATATGTTACTTTACCTTTTTTACCATATTCAAATTCAGTCCTTTCAAGGCTACCATAATTATAAATAACTCTAGCATCTTTTATATCTTTTCCATCTATTTCAAAAATATAATCAGGGAAATTTAAAACTTCTCCTTCTTTTTTCATTTTACTAATGTACTTATCAACGTTTTCCCTGTTATCTTTCTTTAAATTCTCAACAAATTTAGGTCTAAACTGCTCTAAATACTCAATAATTAAATCTGCATACTTATCAACATTTTCATCATTAACAACATCTTTTAAATACTTACTTATTCCTTTTTCTCTATTTACTCTATCTACATAAAATGCTAAATAATTACTATCACCTATTTTTTCTTTAACAGCCTTAACAACAGATAATAATTCTTCTCTTGTTGCATAATATCTACTACTGCTTCTTGAAAACAGTATTAAGACACAACCAATAAATAACTTATCAGTACCATCACTTGGTAATGTCTTTTTAGTAAACTCTATTAAACTATCAATATTACCTTTTTCGTAATCATCATATAATTCCATTATAATTCTATTAATCATACCATCAACACTTTCTTTAATTACTAAATGTTAAGCCATCATCATTACTAACTAACTCTATCTCTTTTAAATCATTTCCATCTGGAATAGATACAGTTAAAACTAACTTATCATTTTTTAAACGAGGTAAGTAATTAATATAATAATAGTCTAAATCACCATAACCATTTATAGTAATAGAAACATCATTAAAAGACTCACCTCCATCAGTTGTAACTAAGAACTTTTTATATCTATCATCACGACCTAATAGTCCTAAGTCAAAGATAAAACCTATATCTTCATTAACAAAAGTAATATTGGTATCTCTATTTACAACTAGATATTTATCATCACTTTCTAAGATATTTTTAAAACTTAACCCATTATCAGTAGATTTTTCTACAATAATTATATCTTTTCCTGCTAAAGCAGAATCAATAACTCTTACTCTAATTATATCAGTCTTATTAAATCTGCTTTCATATATAATACTTCCTAAAAAACTCTCTATTGTAGTAGAACTATAACTACCATTTTTAACATCTATTTTTTCTATTTCTTCTTCGATATTTTGGCTATATGTATAATTAATTAAATCTCCTTCATCATCAAAAAACTCTGTCATTGAATAATTTTCTTTGCTAATCTCTTTATCATAATACATTTTCTTTTTTACAGTGTCTCCTCTAACAAAAAGATCAATATAATCATAGTAAGAAACAGTATTACCAACTAAAAATCTACTCCTTGATTCCACCATCTTTTTATTATATAAAGTAACTTTACTTTCTTTATCTCCTAAAATATAACCTAAGAGCAAGAATAATAATATAACAGTAACTATCTCAATAAATAGATATGAGGTAAAAAGCTTTAATTTAGCCTCTTTCTTAGTCTTATAAATACTTATAATCCCCAAAATTATGGTTACTAAAACTATTATAATAGAGATAAGTTTAATAATACCAAAATAAGTATAATTATAGTAAGCAAGCACAATATAACCAATAAAATATAATATTACATATATAACTCCATAAAACAAAGGGCTTTTTAATAAAGATCTCATTAGATATTCCACTCCTTTAATTTATTATACTATCTTTTTAATACTTTGGCATAATTATTATTTTTTGACTCAGTTCTTTGACATATACTACGCTTTACTATATAATGTTTTTGAATCACTTAAAGTATGAATATGCGTAGGGTGATGTCTAATTAAAATATCTAAAGTGTTCAAATATGAACACTAAAGGAGTCGATTTCGACTCCTTTTAAAGTTGTACTATTCTTTAATTATTCTCTTACTACAGTAATATGTAATTAGTAAATATCCTCCATAGATTACTACAAGTAGTAATGCAGTTAGAACTATTGCCAGCAACAGACTTTCATTACCAAATGTTTCTAAAATATAATTACAAAACATAATACCAAAGATTGAATGAATGATGGCAATTACAAGTGGTGCTAAGAAGAATATGGCTATCTGTCTAAATAAAGCTTTATTAATAAGTTTTTCATCGGCCCCTATTTTTCTTAACATCTTAAATCTTTCTTTATTTTCTGTCGCTTCACTTAACTCTTTTAAAGCAAGTATAGCAGCACTACTTATTAAGAAGATTACACCAAGATATAGACCAATAAATGTTACTAAGGCACCAAGACCTACACTGCCTTCATATATAGAAAGTCTTGTACTAGCTTCTATTGTTGAACCAATATTTGTAAGAGCATCACTTTTACTAATCAAAAGGTCTTCTATTTCTTGTTTTTCTTCTTCTGTATTAGCTTTATAATTAGCATACATATACTCTTCTTCTACAGTTAAATTACTAACAGCACTATCAGGTACAATAAATACTCCATCATTTATATGACTATTAGATATTTCTAAGAATCCATCCATACATTTATCATATTTAGGATAATAAGTCTTACCATCAATAGTAATAGGTGTATCTAACTCTAAAGCCATATTTCTAACATCAACCATATTATCATAATCAGCGATTACTAAATATTCATCAGAATCTATTGTATATGTGTCTAGTCCTAGTAGTTTGGCAACTTTATTATAATCACTAACAGTAACAATCTCTTCTATCGCATCATATGTCATAAATGGATATTTTTTATATACTTCTTCATAGGCACTACCTAAAGTACTTCTAACTGTAAGTTCATTAGTTGTATAAGTATTAATATCAACAATATCTTTATAATAATCATTTATATTAAAACCTACACTTTTTAAATCATCTTCTATACTTATATAAGAGTTATTTACCTGTTGTTCATTATATCCATATTCTTCTATAAACTCTCTTGGTATATTTTTAGTTTTTAATAACTGAATATCAATAGGTGCTAGTTCTTGTAAGTTAGATGTCATAGCATTTTTCATAGACATACAACTAGAGAAGACACAGATTGTTACAAATAACATTAAGCATATAACAGTCATAGAAAATACTGTGGTATTAATCTTACTACTAAACTGTTTTATCGTAAAACTATTTAAACCTTTATAATAGAATTTCTTAAAGTGTTGTAATACTCTTAAGACAAGTCCTGAAAGTGAGAAAAATAGTAAAAATGTTCCTACGGCACCAAGACCTATTGGTAAAAATACTTGCCAAGTTTCTCTTAAGTTTTCTACGTTAGCAGTTACTTGATAATAAGCATATCCTAACATTACAACTGCTACCACAAAGATAACTATACATAAATAGGGATTCTTTAACTTAACTGTTTCAGTCTTCTTATTAGCATTTATTAAATCTATTAACTTACATCTTGACACACTAATAGTATTAAATATCATAACAAGTAAGTACATTATACCAAAATAAATTATTGTCTTAAAAATAGCATTAGTACTTATAACAAAGGTAAACTCTGTAAGGTCTGCTTCAAACATATTGGCAACGATAACACTCATAACTTGTGATAAGGCACTGCCTAATAAGAGTCCTACTACAAGTGATAATAAACCTATTAAGAATGTTTCTACTACTAGTATTTTAGAAATTTTACCTTTACTCATACCAAGAGTCATATAAATACCAAACTCTTTATTTCTTCTTTTCATTAAAAATCTAGAAGCATAAATTATAAGAAAGCCTAGAACAAAAGAAACAAAGACAGATACCCCACTTAACATATTTAACATTAAATCTATTATATCTTTAGTACTTTCAGATACTTTCATCATAGCAGTTTGACTATCTATAGCATTAAAAACATAGAATATGGCAACACCGAGTACAAGGGTAAAAAAGTATATTGCATAATCACTAACACTTTTCTTTATATTTTTAAAAGCTAGCTTAAAGAGCATCATTTAAATCCCCTCCTAAAAGGGTAACTACATCAATAATCTCATCAAAGAACTCTTTTCTAGTTTTTTCACCCCTTATAATTTCATTAAAGACTTTACCATCCTTAATAAATATTACACGTTTTGCATAACTAGCGGTAAAAGCATCATGAGTAACCATTAAAATAGTAGCATTTAACTCATCATTTAAGTAATTAAAACTATCAAGTAACATTTTACTAGACTTAGAATCCAACGCTCCTGTAGGTTCATCTGCAAGTATAAGTTGTGGTTCTGTAATAATTGCCCTAGCACTAGCGACTCTTTGCTTCTCACCACCACTCATTTGATATGGATATTTGTTTAAAATATGAGTTATTCCTAACTTTTTAGCAGTTTCTTTAATAAGTTTATCTATTTCTTGATATCCTTTATCTTGAATAGAAAGAGCTAAAGCAATATTTTCATAAGCAGTTAAGGTATCTAAAAGATTAAAGTCTTGAAAGATAAAACCTAACTCTTCCCTTCTAAACTTATTTAAATCATTGCCTTTTAGTTTAGTAATATCTACTTCATTCATATAAATATGACCTGAAGTTACTCTATCAATAGTAGAAATACAGTTAAGTAAAGTTGTTTTACCACTACCAGAACTTCCCATAATAGCGACAAACTCACCTTTACTTACTTCAAAAGAAATATTATTAATCGCTTTAGTTAAACCACTTCTTGATCCATAATACTTCTCAATATTATCAATCTTTAATAAATTTGACATAATTTCTCCTCCTTGTATAGAAAATATACTACTTTTTATGTCTTTTGTCGTTCGTTTAACCTTACAGAACCTTACTTTTTTGTAAGATTATAAAAATCTTTTTTATAAATTGTAATAGTAACTTTAGTATATTCATCTGCTTTAGAATCAATCTCTATTTTATGGCCTAACTTATTACATAACTCTTTACATAAATAAAGTCCCATACCTGTAGATTTAGAACTATTAACTCTACCATTATTACCTGTAAAAGTCTTACTAAAAACACGAGGTAAATCACTTTTACTAATACCTTTACCATTATCAGAGATTGTAATAGTAACAAAATCATCAGAGTCTTCACCAGTTATTTCAATAACAGAATCTTTATCTTTTTTATATTTAATACTATTACTAACAATCTGATTAATAATAAACTCTAACCATTTAGAATCTGTTAATACTTTTAAATTACAATTATCTACTTTAAAGTCTATACCTAAGGCAAGTAAATCATCTTTATTTCTTAATGCTACATTTTTAATAATAGTATCAAGATTCCACTCTTTAATTAAATAATCATTATTAGCATTTTCACATCTTACATAATAAAGAATTTGTTCTACATCATCCTCTATTCTCTTTAATTCTCTTAAAGTATTTTTATCTTTTCTATTAATTAAGGTAAGACTTGCAAGAGGAAGTTTAACTTCATGTATCCATAACTCTATATATTCTTTGAAGTCTTCCTGTTTATTTTTTAGGTTACTAATCAAATCATGTTCATTTTTATTAACTTCATCTAAAACATCATAAAGTATCTTACCTTCTAAAAAGTTAGGAACAAGAACCATCTCTATTAAAAGATATTTTTTATCTAAAGTATTTAATTTATCAAGTAATTCACTATAGAATTTTCTTTTCCTAAAATAATCAAAAAGTAAAATAACAAAAAAGATAACAATAGTAAAAACAGTTATAAAAATAATGATACTACTAGATAGTTTTAAAGCGATTAAGAATAATATTAAAATAATTATATAAATAATAAAGATTAAAAAGGCATAAAGTTTATCTTTTAAATAAGTACTTAGTTTCATTTTAATAAATAACCTTCTCCCTTTCTTGTAACAATAACGTCATCGTATCCCATATCATAAAGTTTTCCTCTTAATCTACTAATATTAACTGTTAAAGCATTATCATTTATATAAAGATCACTATTCCATAAATAACTCATTAAATCATCACGATTTACTATATTTCCTCTATTATTTAAAAGATAAGTAAATATTAACATTTCATTTTTAGTTAAATAAAACTCATTACCATCTTTAACAACAATACCTTTATTAGGATATATCTTTAAATCATCATACTCTAAATAATCAAAACTTTTCTTCATTCTTTTAAAGATATTATTAATTCTAAGTAATAGTATTGTAGGGTTATATGGCTTAGTAATGTAATCATCCGCTCCATAACTAATAGATAGTACTTCATCTATAGTTTTATTACTACTAGTTAGCATAATAACTGGAGTATTTACTTTATCATCACGAAGACTTTTAAGTAATGTTTCTCCATTTAGATAAGGAATATTAATATCTAAAAGGATTAAATCTGGATTAAGTTTAATAATCTCTTCTTTACTATTTTTAAAGTCTGTTAACACCAACACCTCATATCCTGAATTAGATAATAAATTAGATAGCTCATCTCTTAAAGTTTCATCATCTTCTACAATTAATATTTTCTCCATAAATTTCACCCAATAATAGAATATCAAAAAAATTAGCTTTATGCATTAAAATTCTTGATTATTAACTAATATTAATGTATATTATTTGTAAAAGAAGTGGATATCACACCTCGGTATAATGCTGGGGCATCCACTTCTTTTATTTTTTTCTTTCACATATTCTGTAAATTATGATATATTAGTGGTAGAAGAAGTGGGTGTATAACCTCGACTTATCGTTGGGGAATCCACTTCTTTTAACTTTTTCTTGCATATAATCTATAAATTATGATATATTAGTAGTAAGAGAAGCGGTAATTTCATTCTGTTACTTCTTGTAACGGGAACGCCGCTTCTTTTTCACTATAATTGTTTTATTACAAGCTTTATGATATATTGCTAACAGAAGAAGTGGGTGTATAACCTCGATTTATCGTTGGGTAATCCACTTCTTTTAACTTTATATTATACAAAATATACTTTCCATAGCGTTCTCTAACATCAATAATAACATCAAATACTATACCATTACATACAATACTCTTTTTAAAATAATGCCATTCATTACTATCTGTATGGTTTTTACTAAAACCTATATAATTATCTTTACTAGACTTATCATATTGACTATTTTTGATTAAATTTTCATAATCACCACTAAATACTATATCTTGTCTAGTATTAAATTCTAATGAAGATTCTTTCTGACCATGACTATGTTTTTTCACAAAAAAATTTTTCTTCGTTGTTTTATTAATCAAAGCCTTTATCTCTTCTCCATTTAAAAAATATGATATTTCTTTGCCCTGATACTCTTGTTTAAAGAGTTCATTTATATACTCTTCCCTTTCTTTCCTAGTATATTTGTCTAAATTTTCATCAAGCTCATACACTTCTATTGAGCCAACTTTTTTCATACTCATAAATGTTCCTCCTCATATATATAATTAACGAGAAACATTTTTTTGCTCTAAAAATTAAAAAGATACCTATATTAAAGTATCTTAAACTAATTTCTCAACTTTTGTCACGTTAACTACAATAGCTCCTTTAGGCTTAGTAGCACCAAACGGTGTAACTTCACTATTATCAAAAAAAGTTTTCATACAAAAATCATAATAATTACCATCAGTATAATATTTAGCTTTACCAAATATCCTTAATCCTTTATAATCACTATCAAAAACAGTAAGGACAACATTAGGATTATATTCAATATTTTTTTCTGTATGAATCATTTCATTAACTGATATTATAATTTTATCTTTTTCTATAACTCTAACATCTGATGCTACTGCTAAATTTGGATTATTCTTATTATTTACAGTAGCTATATGCATTGGCTTATCATCTATTAATTCTTGATAATCAAACAAGCTCACTTATTATCACTCTCCAATTTCTTTTGAAAGCCTCGTTCTTCTTGGTTTTCTTTTTTATTAACAACATTAAATAATGTTAACATTCCTAATCTAGGAAATATTGTTCCTTTTAAGTCTTCATGAACTTCAATTAAAGGCATAATGTCTATAACATATGGTAAATTAAAGTGTTTTTCAATTATATCTGCTTCAAAACCTGTAAAAATTTCTTTATATCTCTCTCCTTCTTTTTCAAAAAGATATTTTATTTCAGTTTCTTTATTCATAGGTCCAGAAAAATCTACATTATCACTTGAAACCCATTTTAATCTTGCCAAATATAAATCTTCAGCATTATAACTTTCTTTCATAGTATATTTTTCTTGTGAATCGTTGTTATCTCTAACATCAACAACATTCTTTTTCTTTTTGCCAAACATAAATTAATTCCTCCTGTTTTATATTAAATTTATTCTAGCACATCTATTAATTTTTAGAAAGATTAATTTAACTACAAGCATCCATTCCTAATATCTCTACATTATAAGTATTATCCCTAACTTTATAACTAACTTTATCTCCTACTCTTTTACCATAGATTGCAGAACCTAAAGGACTATTTATTGTAATACTATTATCATCTATATTACTATTAATATCACCAGTTATTATATATTCTTCAACTGTATCATCATCAATAAATAATAACTCTACTTTCATATTAAGACTAACTGTTCCATTAGATTCCTTATCTACAATAACTATATCTTTTAACATACTTTTCTTTTTATTATACTTTTGAAATAGTTCTGCTTCTTTATGCATAGTCTCTTCATAAGCAAAGTTATCGTGCCAACCATCTCCATAAGCATCATCACTGGCATAAAGGCTCATAAGTTTAGCATTAGCATCTATTTCTTTTTTTATATCTTCAAGACTCTTCAAATAATTTTCATAACCTACTTTATCTAAATATATTTTACTCATAAATAATAAGCTCCTCTCTTGCTCTCGTACAAGCGACATAGTAAAGATATTTATTTTTCTTAAAGGACTCATCACTATCTACTATGATAACACTATCAAACTCTAAACCTTTAGCAATATAACTTGGAACTACTACTAAATCTTTAATAAAGGATTTAGACTCTTCTGTTAGTAGGCTAATATTTAGATCATCTTTTAATAAGTCATAGATAACTTCTGCTTCCCTATCTTCTTTAGTAATAATAGCAAGAGACTTATATGTATTAGTAAGGATATTTATATCATCAAGTAATGATTCCTTAATATCTATAGGTTTTCTAATTATTACATCCTTATTATTACTCTTCTTAATTGCATTAACATAATCTAAATTTAATATCTTATTAGTATATTCTATTATCTCCTTTGTAGATCTATAAGTCTTTAATAATTCTAGATAATTACTATCATTAAATATCTCTTTTAACTCTTCAAGGGTTTCATATTTATAATAAGGATTAATATTCTGATTAACATCACCTAATATCGTAAAATCTGCTTTCTTAAACATCTCTTTAATAATCACATATTGTAAATAATTATAATCTTGAGCTTCATCTATAACTACCTGTTTAATATAATTATTATAAGGAAAGCCAAAGAGTTTACCTTTTAAGTAAGATACAAGTAAAGCATCATCATAACCTATTACTTTAGTATTTTTAATCTCTAATTTATATTTAGCATAACTACTATTAAAGAAATCTTTATAAATATCTTTAATATTTAAAGAAACATTAATATTATCTTTAATTAATTTCCTAATAGGAGCCTTTCTTTTACCAGAAGTTCCATAATACTTTAATGATAAATACTTAGATGCTTCATCAATTCTCTCAACTAAAGGAAATCTACTATATTTATTTTTAATTAAGTAATTTAACTCATCTTTACTAACTTCATTTATTTTATCAAGTTCTATATCATTAACAACTTTAAACTTCTTTAAAAACTCATTAATATAATTATCTAAATCCCTTATAATCTCTTTACTTTGTTTATATCTAATAATCTCTTCATCATATTTTTCCCCTTTATAGTATTTACTAATAAAGTGAGGAAAACTCTCTATATTTTTATATTCTTTTAAGAAATAACTTAAATAATCACTAAAGGTTGTCTCTAAAGTATTCGCTTCTCCTAACTCTGGTAAGACATTAGAAATATATTCTGAAAATATCTTATTAGGTGAAAAGATTAAAACATTATTAGAACTTAAATTATTAATTCTATATAGAAGAAATGCAATACGATGTAAGGCTACAGATGTTTTACCAGACCCAGCAATACCTTGTACTATTAGATTATGATCATCTAAGTTACGAATTATCTTATTCTGTTCTGCTTGTATGGTATTAACAATATTTTTCATCTTTTCATTATCAGTAGTAGCAATTACTTTTTGTAATAGTTCATCATCTATATTCAAAGAATTATCAAAAACACTTATTAGTTTTCTCTTATCTATTATATATTGTCTTTTTCTTAAAAGACTTCCTTCATGAATAAATTCATCTACTCTATATTTACAAGGACCTACTTCATAATCATAAAATAAACTACAAATAGGACTACGCCAATCATATAAAATGTTATCAAAATTATCATCTTTTAAATAAGTTAAAGCCATATAAATATCATAAGTATTACCATCATTATCTTTATAGATGAAAGATGCAAAATAAGGTTTATCTTTAATATTAACTAAAGACTTATAATATTTTCTTTTATTTAATACTCTTAAAGCTTCTAAACTATCACTAGTCATTACTTGATTAAACTCAGCTTTATCAAAAGATGATCTATCTTCATAATTAAGTTTTCTAAAATTAATAAGTTCTTCTTCTTTCAAGAACAAATCACTACTAGACTCTTCTATCTCTTTATCAAGACTCTCTAAAACATCATGTAACTTCTTCTTTTCATTTAATATTTCTTCTTTACTAATAGACACATTATCCCTCCTTCACTAATTAGTAAAGTCCTTTGAAAACGAAGAAAACCTACATAAATTAATATGTAGTTAAACAAAATTCAAATTTTAAGCATAAACGTCAATAAAAATATAGCAAATAAATAGGAAATTGTAAATAAATTTTATTTTGTTTTTCGTAAAACTTTTCTAAAAACACCTATTTCCCTTGTATGTTCATCAATTATCTCTTCATTTCGTAAATCTTCATAGCCATCTAAAAACATTCTTTTATCACATAAATTATATTTATCTATTAAAAGGTTATCAATTACATCAAGAGGTCCATTATCAGTAGTTTCAAATTTTTTACAAAAAGTAAATTCTTTTTTATCTTTACTAAATTTATTATCATAAATAGCTTCTAAAATAGCATCTGCTAAAGCTCTCTGACCCTTAGTATTTATATGAAAATTCGCTTTACTTTTATTATACATATATCCAATTTCCTGAGTATTAATATAAGTTATTTGATAACTCTTACATAAAGAACTTAATCTTTCATTATATTCCAATATCAAATCTTGAAATATCTTCATTTCCTCACTTCTTAGACTAAGAGGTGTATAAGATCCTAAAGCATATATATCACTACCATCATTAATAGATAATAAGTTATAAAAGTTTTTATCAATACCATCAATTACTTTATTTAAAGTACTAAAATCATTAACTTTTTCTACAGCGTAATTATAATTAGGTCTTTTATCTTTATCTTGATAATCTTTAGATATTGCAAAAGGATTACTACCTACTTCTCTCATTAAATTATTTACTCCACTTGAATAAATAACAATAGGTTCTTTCGCTTCCTCTAAAGATGAAGTAAGATAAATAGAAGCATCACCTTTTTTAGGTATAGCACATACTTTATAAAGATATCCTGCTTTACTCAAAACTTTAGGTAAATGATGATTACTCATAACTTTTTCTAAAGCTGCAACAACACCATAAGTTCTAGATAGTTTAATCTCCTCTAAACTTAAATTAGCTTTCAAAAAATAATCAATATGTTCTGTTTTATTCATAAAAGGAGAAAAAGCATTAATAACTAAAGGTTCTAATTCAACTGTAGTTAATTTACTACTTAAATATTCTAATAATCCTTTTCTAAAAAATGTTGACGTCGTATTTACTCCTTGAGAGTCATTTAGACCAACAATAGTCAATCTTTCTTTATAATAATCTTTTATTTTATCAATCTTATCATTCTCCATAAACAAATTCCTCCTTTTCTTACCTTTATTATAAATATTAAGTATAAAAAGTCAATAATTATAAAAACTAAAAATGGTGAAATTATTATGCAAATAAATTTAGGTTATGTAGGTAATCCTCCTACCCTTTTAGACATATATTCTCACAGTCTAACTTTTAAAGAATTTTCAAAATATGAATATGATAAAGGATTAGATTTATTAACCAAAAGAATAAAATTAAATTTTAAAAACTTCGAAAAAGTCTTAAAGTATAACTATGATAACAAGATTAAATTCTATCGTATGACTCATACTATGTTTCCCTTACTTACCCATCCCAGTATTAATATTAATTACAAAGAAGTATTTAAGGAAGATTTTAAGAGATTAAAAGAAAAGATTAACAAATATAATATTAGAATAGATACTCATCCTGATGAATTTTGTCTATTGACGAGTGACAAAGATAAGGTTACAACTAATAGTATTGAAATACTAAAATTTCACTTAGAACTATTTAAACTATTAGGTATTAATGGCAAATGTGTATTACATATAGGTAGTTCTAGACCTACTAAGGAAGAAGCTTTAAATAGATTTAGAGATAATTTTAATAAATTATCTAACGAATTAAAAAGTCTAATAATTCTCGAAAATGATGATAAGACTTATACAGTTAGTGATACTTTATCTTTATGTGAAGAATTAAAAATACCTATGGTCTTAGATTATCATCACTTTATTTGTAATCACGATAAAAATGAAAAAATAAATAAGTTATTACCTAGAATTATAAAAACTTGGGATAATACTAATCTTAATCCTAAAATGCACTTCTCTACTTCCATAAACTCTATACAAAAAAGAAATCATAGTACTTATTTAAACTATAATTCCTTTATAAAGTTTCTTAAATTACTAAAACCTCTTAATACTGATATAGATATAATGTTAGAAGCGAAAGGTAGGGATGAAGCTTTATTTAGACTAATAAGACAACTTAAGTTTTATAAAGATTTCAAAGTAAAAGGAACTACTATTATTTTATAACTCAACTCTTCCAAGAAGAAAGTCCATAGCACTTATTTGTTTTATTCCATTATAATTATTAGTATCATAATCAAGAGTAATTAAATACTTTTTATAATGATCCTGAATAGTTTCTAAAGGCCTTAATTCTCTTTCTAAAGTCTTCTCATCTCTAACAGAAAGAGAAACTTGAATATAAATATAGTCATCTCCTGTTTCAACTACAAAGTCAACTTCTTTTTCTTCATTTTTACCAACATAAACTCTATAACCTTTTCTTTTTAACTCTAAAAATATAATATTTTCAAGAATATGCCCTAAATCTTTATTGTGATTTCTCCCTAAAAGATATGTCCTTAATCCTAAATCTGATAAATAATATTTTTCTTGTGTTTTTAATAACCCCTTTCCTTTAACATCAAATCTATTAACTTTATATAATATATAACTATTAAGTAAGACCCCTACATATTCTTCTATTGTATGAGTAGAAGAACTTCTTCCTAAAGATGTTAAAGTATTACTTATTTTATTTATAGATACTAAAGAGCCAATATTATCAAAAAGAAATTTGCAAACACTTTCTAGGACTAATATATCTTTAATTTTTTTTCTATTTATTATATCTTTTACAATAACCGTATTATAGATACTATCTAAATATTTAAGTTTCTCTTCATCATTATCTAAGTTTATTAAATAAGGAAAGCCTCCATACATAATATAATCATTATATTTTTTTAACTCGTCACTTTCTCCATAATAACTTAAATACTCTTTAAATGATAAAGGTAACACATGGATTTCTATATATCTTCCTGTAAGGTAGGTTGCAAGTTCTCCAGATAACATATAAGAATTAGAACCTGTGATATAGATATCTAAATATTTTCTCAAATATAGGCTATCTATACATTTTTGAAAAAGTGGAACGTTTTGAATCTCATCTAAAAATATATAGTTTTTAACTTTAGAATCTGTATTATCTAAAATATAATTATGTAGTTTATCTGAATCTAATAAATCTTTATAATTATTATCTTCAAAATTTATATAAATTATATTATTCTCATTAACTCCTTCTTTTTTTAATAAATCTCTATACTGTTCTAATATTGTAGATTTACCGCTTCTTCTAATACCAGTTAATACTTTAATTAAATCTTTATCTTTATAATTACTTAATTCATTTAAATAGTTAGTACGTATAATCTTTTTATCATTCATTTTAAACATCGTTTCCTTTCTATTTATATTATATATTATAATAATAGATGCGTCAACATTTAGCAGTCAAATGCAAAAACAAAAGATTATAAAAAAGTTTATGCACTATTTTATAAAGTAATTACCTTTAGGAAAAGTAATAATAACTTTAGTATATTTTAAATAGACTGATTCTATTTTAATATCAATACCAAGCTTATCACAAAGTTTTTTTACAAGATAAAGACCTATACCACTAGCATTCTTTTTACTTCTATTACTACCTGTAAAGCCCTTTTCAAATACTTTAGATAAATCAGATTCTTTTATTCCTACCCCATTATCATATATTACTAATTTTATATTATTCTTATCATCTATTCCTTTAATTCTAACAATTCTCTCTTTTTTATTTTGATATTTTAAAGAATTATTAAGTATTTGTTCTATTATGAAATTTAACCATTTAATATCAGTATAAACTACTAAATTATCTAAGTTTTTAACTTCTACTTTAAATGAATAATTAAGTAAATAATTTTTATATTCTAATAAAACAGGATGTACAAGATCTGCAAGAGTCACTTCTTTAATAAAATAGTCTTTTTCTACTACATCACTTTTTGCATAAAACAACATTTTATCAACTAATCTACTAATCTTTAAAACATCCTCTTTAACTCTTTCATCATTATTATTATCAGCATAAAGAGATAAAGCAGAAATTGGCGTTTTTATCTCATGAATAAAACTATCTAAGAAGTCAAGATACTCTTCCTTTGAGTTTTCTACTTCACTTAACTTATCATTTAAAGCTTTACAAGCCTTATCTAAAGCGTAGTAATAGGCCTTATTCTCTAGATTCTTAGGTTTATCAATTACTTCTTTAATTAGATATTTCTCATCTAAAGAATCAACTAAATTAACTATTTTAACATACCTTTTCTTAATTAAAATATAACTAACTAGCAAAGATATAAGGATAAAAGCAATTATTAAGATAGCAAATAAGATGACTATACCAACATTTATTCCTATTAATAAAAGATAAATACTTAATAATATTGTAAAAAGTAAACTACTAATAATAAAAAATATCTTTTCTTCTAAATACTCTAAAAACATCATAACCTATAACCAACACCTCTTACTGTCTTAATAAAGTCTTCCAATCCAATATCTCTTAATTTATTTCTTAATCTATTAATATTTACTATTAAGATATTCTCATCTAAATAAAACTTATCATTCCATAAATATTCTATTAACATATCTTTACTTAGAATATTAGGATAATTAAAAAAAAGATAGTACATAAGTAAAAATTCATTTCTAGTTAGTTCTATCTCTTTATCTTGATATTTAATAAGAGATAAGTGTAAGTCTAAAGATACTCCATTTACTATTAATTCTTTATGATTTTTAGGATTAACTTCATCCAAACATTTTCTAATTTTAAGTAGCAATAATTCTTTATTATAAGGTTTAGTAATAAAGTCATATCCCCCAGCATTTAAGCTCTTTATTTCATCATCTATAGTATTTCTACTAGTAACAAAAATAACAGGCTTATTAGTAATCTTTCTTATTTTTTTAATTACTTCATAACCATTAGTATCAGGTAAATTAATATCTAAAAGAATTAAATCTGGGTTAATATTTTCTATTGCTTTTTCTATATTAAAAAAATCCACACTACTACTAACACTATAATTATTATTAGAGAGTAAAATTCCTAACTCTTTCCTAATTATTTCATCATCTTCTATAATTAATATTTTCTCCATTATTTACTCTTTTCTGTTTTAATTTATTTAAAGAAATCACTTTTCCCTTATAATCAGCTCTACGAATAGAATCATGTTCTATATAAAGTTCACCCTCACTATCAAAAAAAGGTATTGTGTCTTTTAAAATGCCACAGCCATCTCTAAATTCTCCTAATGCATTAACTTCATTAATTTTTCCTTTTAAGTCTTTTTCATCTTTTATCGTATCAATATCTACAAAACCTTCTCCTAATTTAAGAAGTAAAGCATTCTCTTTATAAGGAACAGTTGTAACTTTTAAAGAGAATTTATGAGGCCTAAACTCATTTTCTTCAGATATTTTTTTATAGATATCTCCAAGATATAAAGATGTTATTTTAATAAACATAGTTTTCAACTCCTAAACATATTTTAACAGTTTCTTAGTAGATGTCAATATCAAAGTATATAATAAAAGATACTATAGAAAATTAAAGTTAGAGGTTTACCAAGTATTATATATATTATGAACTCTTTTAAGGTAATATTACTAATACCTGCTACATAACATAACAAATCATCAGGAGCGCCTGGTATTAAAATACCTAAGAAAAAGATTTTTTTAAAGGTATTATTTCTAATGTAATTAAGATATTTATCAACTAAAGATTTATCAAAAAGTTTATAGATTATTTTAAGACCATATTTTTTAGATAAGAAATAGGAAATAACACTTCCAATAGATAAACCTAGATAATTGTAAATAAATCCTTCTATAGAACCAAAAGCAAGAACTCCAGCAAGGCAAGATGCTCCTCCTGGAATAACAGGAAATACTACTTGAAAAGATTGTAAGAAAAGGAAAAAGAAAGGTGCAATAAAGCCTAAAGACTTCATATAGGAAACAAGAATCTCTTTATCTTCTAAAAGTCCTAATTTAACAGCATAAACTATAAAACAAACAAGAAAAATAGTAATAATAATTGTTACTATTTTTATAAGTAATTTACTATTTTTCATAATCTAATACTCCAAACATCTTTTAAATGAGAAATAAGAGACTAAGTAATAGATTAGATAGATTATTAAAAATAATCCAGAACTTAAGAAGATAAATGATAAGTAAGAGGTATTACTAGCAAGAAATGGCGCAAAGATATGATTTAGACTTGTACTAATAGAAAAGTTAATAATAAATGGAAGTATCACGGGGAATAAGAAATAAACTAATAATTGTTTTCTAACTGTCTTTAAGATAGTTCTTTTGCTTAGTCCTAGTTTATTTAAAGTATCATAATACTTCTTATAAGTAATGGCATCATTAATACTTTGAACAGCGATAATAGTACCAGTTACTACTGTAAAGATAAAAGCTAGATAAAATAAAGTAAAGTCCATAATCGTCATAACGGATTTATTCATAGCCATATAATAACCTTTTACAAAGACATTAGCAGAAGCATAACAGTAAGTAGTACCAGTTTCAGGATCAGTTTCACATATATCTTTATTTAAAATATTAATAAGTTCATTGTTTAACTCTTCTTTAGTCTCTTCTTTAGTATCAACTACTAACGTATCAGATTCAGACTTTAAACTATTAATGACATCATCAGGTACAACAATAACAAAACCATTTCCATAAGACCAACTAGAAGTATAATAAGTATCAGTAACACCTTTTAGTTTTAAAGATTTATCTCCTATTTTAATAGTCTTAAGTTTATTTTTTATATCAATAATGCCATTATAAACACTACTAGATGAGTGAATATAATATTGATTAGGTTTTAAAGTAATAGGATCTCTTCCTTTTAGTTCTAATAATTTATTATAATCACTTAGTCTTAAGTAAGTATCAGTACCTCTCCAACCTTTATAATCATAAGATAAGTTATCATTAACATAATTTACATCATTAAAATATTCATGATAAGTAAATACTTCTTCTATTTCATATTCTTTCTTTATGTGATTAATATATTTGTCAAAATTTTCTTCATCATCAATAACAGTAACATCATATGGCGCCGACATATCTATTTGAATATCAAATATCTCATTAAACATTAAAGAAAATGTTAAAGATACAAGAGTAAGTGTAATTAATAAAGATAGAGTTCCTAAAGATTTCTTCATTGTCTTAACTTTAGCATTAAACTGTCTTATAACAAAGAGATTATCTTTAGTATATTTAAGACTCTTATGTTTTAAGACAAAGGATAAAAGAAAATTAGCAAAAGATGAGATGAATAAGTAGATACCTACTATTAACATAATAATAGATAACATTACTAATAAAGTATCAGGCTCAATTCCTACACCTTTAAACTCATTATTAAAGATAAGTAGTCCTCCTATAACAAGAATAAGAGAAATTATAAATGAAATAATAGATTTATTTTTAGTAAGTTTATTCTTTTCATTAAAATTATTTAAATACAATAAATCATGTATTTTAAGACGTTTAATTCTTCTTTTAGTTAAAAGTAATACCACAAAATATATAAGTAAAAAGTATCCTAAAGATAAAAGAAAAGGTATTAAATAATCAGTAGGTAATTTGACAATATAAGGAGCATTAAAGATATTTAAGATAATACTAGATATAATGGTACTAAGTAAAATACCTACAAAGAATGATAAGACTAAAGATATAAAACCTAGTATTAAGTTTTCTAAGATGAACATAAGAGAGATGTCTTTCTTACTAATACCAAGTAATAGATAAAGTCCAAACTCTTTACTTCGTTTTTTAAAGATAAATTTAATCATGTAGTTAATTAAAAATCCTAAGACAAAGCATACTATTAAACTGACAAAAATCATCGCGATACGAAAATTTTTCATCATATCAGCTAAATCAATGATATCTTTAGAGTTAGAGATAAGATTAAAAGAAAACATTAAAGAAAATGCTATAGTAATAGTAACTATATAGATTAAATAATCTTTAATACTTCTTTTAGCATTATTTATAGAAAGTTTAAAAAGCATTACTTAATATCTCCTCCAAGTAATGTTAAAACATCTATAATCTCATCATAAAACTCTCCTCTTGTTTTTTTACCTTTAATTATTTCATTAAATATTTTCCCATCTTTAATAAATAAAACACGACTTGCAAAACTCGCTGAAAAGGCATCATGAGTAACCATCAAAATAGTTGCTTTCAACTCTTCATTCATCTCTTTAAATGTTTCTAATAAAACTCTAGCATTACGAGAGTCTAAAGCCCCTGTAGGTTCATCTGCAAGTATTAATTTAGGGGAATTAATAAGGGCTCTAGCACAGGCACATCTTTGTTTTTGTCCTCCACTTACTTCATAAGGATATTTACTAAGAATATCACTAATACCTAATTTTTTACTAATATCTAAAACTAGATCATCAATCTTAGTTTTATCTTCTTTATTAATTATTAAAGATAAGGCAATATTTTCTTTTATAGTTAGAGTATCTAGCAAATTAAAGTCTTGAAAAACAAAGCCAAGATTTTTCTTTCTAAAGTTAGATAATTCTTCTTCATTTAAATTAGTAATATCTACTCCATTAATAATAATATTTCCACTAGTAACAGTATCTATTGTAGATATAGTATTAAGCAAGGTTGTTTTACCACTACCACTTGCCCCCATAATAGCAAGAAATTCATTATCATTAACAGTAAATGATATATTATTTAAAGCTTTAGTAATATTATTATTACTACCATAATATTTTTTTAAATTATTAACTTTTAAAACTTCCATACAAATCTCCTTTCTTTACCAATATATCACAAAAAAACTGTAAATTTTATTACAGTTTTGTTAGGTATTACATCAACATTGTTATTTGTTTCTTAGATAGACCAGTAGCTTTCATTATATCTTTTTTAGATATCCCCATATTAAGAAGATTTTTTGCAATAGTTTTTTTCTCATCTTTAGCACCTTTTTCTTCAGCGATTTTACTATGATATTCTATCTTTAAAGCTTCTTCCTCCTTTCTTCTTTTTTCAGGGTCATATAGTCCTATATTATCAATATTATTTGTTAATTCATATAATCTTTCTGAAACTTCCATAAGTTCTTCATCTCCTTCTGCTAATTTTTTAATTTCTAGATAATCATCTAACATTAATATTACTAATTCTTTATCTAATTTAGTTAACTCTTCTCCATTATGATATTTATTATAACTTTTCATCATATCTATATGTATCTTTTCACTAGTTTCTGTTTCTATTATGTTTCATTATTTTTCATGTAAAATTTAGAGATATTTTCTTTTCCTAAACATTCTTCAAAGTTATCAAATATATCAAAGTTTATTTGGATTACTTTTATTTTCTTACTATACTCTTCTCCTTTACTTAATAACTCAGCCTTTATTTTACAAAAATAAGCATCATTTCGCTCTATTAGTCCATCCCAGTATCCACGATTACATTCCAAGTTAATAATAAAACCTGGTAATTTAAAGATAAAATCTGATACTTTCTTTTTTTCAAGAGCATTCGCTATTTTATATTCAACATTCTGTTCTTTAAAGTTTTCAATAATAAAAGCTTTATCGAGTCCAGTTAATTTAGATATTATGTCTCCTAAATATAAAAGACAGTCACCCATAATAGATTTAAAAACAGTGTCAAGAGTACCTTCATAGACAAATTTATTAGATATCATATATTCCCTAATCTCTTCATTAGAGACATTCTTTGGAATATTTTTAATTCGTTTTTTTATCATAAAACCTCCTTGCAAGTGTTATAGCAGATTCTAAAAGACATTGCAAAAAGGCAATTTTTAAAATTCAAAGAAAATAAGGCTTCAATTTACTATTTTCTCTAGACGAATTTTAAATATTCATATCAAAAATTACCCTCAATTTACAAAATTCATACTTTTTTATTTTTTTACATCACTCCTTCTTTTTCCATCTTCTAATAAAGTCTCCCATCTATCTATAATGTATCATGAGAGATAGGTTATGTCAAGATGAAAAAAGCAACTAATTTGTTGCTCATTTCTAAAATATATTAATTACCTAGAGTTAGAACGAACGGATCGGATTTAGTTCCTGTTCCTGATGTTATTATAACGTTAGATTTTAGATTTAAAGTAGGACGGATTCCATCTGCATATACTGAAATATGACTATTTGAATCACCATAATTTCCAATATAATGCAGTGCAGATAAATTAAATGGTGTTAATGTCCAATATGTTATGCTATTTTCATTTACATCAAATTGGCCTGCCATTAATTCTCCAAACCTTAATAATCCAACTTTAGCGTCTGTAGTAGTTGAAACTGTACTACTCATATTAGTATCTGTATATTTAGCTAGTTTATATGAAGTACCACTACCTACTGTCCCAAAATACCAAGTAGTACTATCTTCTATAATATTGCTAAACTCTTCTTCTACATAATTTGTTAGATAATCTTCATTTAAAAATATTCCTATAGAATTACTAGTAGAATAATTTGCATCATCTCCAAAAACAACTGTCTTAAATATTCCAGAATTTTTTAAAGGTTCAGCACTTACTATCTTTGTTAAACCTTCTGTTTCATGACTTACTATTCGATATAGATTGTTTTCATCATTACCAAATACTATATATTCACCACTATATCTTGTATTTAGTAGTGTTCCTGACAGCTCAGTATCATTATCTCCGTTTAATCTATATGGGTTATCTATAGTTCCATTACCATCAACAATTCTTACATCTGCTCTTAAATTTATAGATGGGCGCAAACCATTTGCCACATTCGGAATACCATTAAGTGCATTTCCATTGTAATTGATGTAACGTACATTAGACGAACTATATGGCGTTAAGGTCCACCACAAAAGTCTATTATTTAAATAGCTATCACTAAAGTCTGTTCCTCTATAACTAGACTGATACTCATACATATTTAAAAGTCCTACAGCATCTGTTACGGGTGTTGTTCCATTTGGTCTTTCTATACTTCCTAAATTGCTTGCATCTAATGTTGCATCCCATGCGCTATCTGTTACGATAAAGTTCTCATAATCTCTTAAATTACCTAAGAAACCATCAACACTTGTATCATTTAACCAATCTTCCATAAAGCTACCAGCAAAATCTGTACTACCACTTGAATAGTTAATTGTACTTATATTCCACTGTGTTACTAATTTAGTTGTCTTGGTTTCATTATTAACACTCACAGCTCTCCATAACTTTCCACTATACCATATATAGTTATTAGGATCTTCTCCTGTTATAAAGGTATCTGTTCCATCATCATATTGATTTTCTTTAGGTATATTTTCTAATAATACAGTTGAAGCTTTTTCTCCTACTGGTTGGGTTGCTACAACTCTTAACTTTCCTTTAAATGTCTTTCCTCCTGCTTCCTCAGTTGTAGCATCATAATCTATCCATATTCTAAGCGTATAATTAATAGTCTCATCTACTGCTATACTTCCTCTATCTACTACCCTATTAGGATTTGCTCCCATATTAGATAAATTATCAGGATTACCTGCTACTTCATTTTTTGTTAAACTATATCTAATAGATGAATCAGGCATTCTAGTTTCTCCTTCATCTAAGGCTATATCATCTAAATAGATAGTATAGTCTGTTTCTATATTTCCATGATTTATTAAACTAAAGTTAAATCCTTCTAAAGTCATTCCCTCTTTATCTTCTAATGGTATTTGACTAGATAATGTTAATTCATTTTTATCATCTAACTCTAAGTTTAATGTTCCAGCTCTTAACACATATTCTTCTTGTCCATGTAATGTTGTTACTAAATATGCAAAAGCTATACCTATTAGAAGTAATATGATAATAGCTACTCCTATTATTATAATTTTCTTATTATTTTTAATCGCTTCTTTCATAGTATAAACACCTTACCTTTATATCAATTTTAACACAATTATAGCATTATAACAATTAAAAAGATGACAACTTTACATCATCATCTCATCATTAAAATTATTAACAGCTGGGTTTTAAACACTTTATTTTAAAAGAAGCTCTGTAAACCATTATAAAACAACATTTTCTTTGTCAAATATTAATTATTTTTTATGCGTACAATATTCGTGCTTTTTATATATTTTTCTCTACTAAATTTTATAGTAATCTCTATATATTATACTTTGATTTTTCTAATATAAATTTTTTATATTTTTTTTACGAAACCCTTTATTATCAACAAAAAATATGGTATCTTTATATTGTAATAAACATAGAAAGTCAAAATTGTACGCAGGTTTTAAAATTGATTTTTTCTCTCTAATACCTTTAAATATAAAGGGTTAGAGAGTTTTTATATGCTCAAAGTGTTTAAAACCGGATTATAACAATTAAAAAGATGACAACTTTACATCATCATCTCATCATTAAAATTATTAACAGCATTACCAATGTTTTTCATTTTTTGTTTCATCATATTAAGCTTAGCTGGATTTTTCTTAAAGTATCTATACATACCATAACCAACTCCAGCCACAACTCCTGCTGTTATCATCATTTTTTTCTTATCCATAAATTTTGCCTCCTACAAGTATTATGGATACATATTTCTAAATTATACCATTTTTCAAATAATAATCTAAACTAGTTCTTCTTTTTTGTTCACTAGTATTATTAATAGCCATCTCTAAAGCTTTAATATCTCCTATTAATATAAGTTTCTCTTTACTTCTAGTAACTCCTGTATAAACAAGTTTTCTATATAACATTTTTTTATATCCTTTTACTATAGGCATAATTATAGTCTTAAATTCACTTCCTTGGCTTTTATGAATAGATATAGTATAGGCCAAAGAAAAGTTATTAAACATCGTTGGAGTATATTTTACAGTATTATCATCATAATCTATATATACTTCTTTTTTAGGACTAAGTTTGATTCTACTAATAGTACCTATATCTCCATTAAAAACATTATCATCTGGCATATTAGTAAGTTCTATTACTTTATCACTTTCTCTATAAACTACATTACTAATAGATATCTCTTTTTTAGTAGATTTCTTAGGATTTAATAAATCTTGTAAAGAATTATTAATATTATCTATTCCATTAATAGTTTTATACATAGGAGCAAGTACTTGATAATCAGTATTTTGAAGCTTTTTCACTTCACTTTTAATAGTATCTATTACTTTATTATCAGGACATTTAATAAATTGTAGATCTTCCCCTTTATCAAAGATATCTATATTAAGTACTCCCTCGTTAATATCATGAGCAAATGTTATAATATTAGAATCCTTTCCTTGACGATATAGATTTTTTAATTTAATAGTTTTAATCTCTTCACTTTCAATCATATCATGTAAAACATTACCAGCTCCTACACTAGGTAATTGATTAGAATCTCCTACAAAGACTATTTTAGTATTAGTAGATAAACCTTTTAACAAATTACAAAGTAATAAAGTATCTAACATACTAGATTCATCTATAATAACAAACTCTGCTTTACTTTTATTATACTCATTAACTTGAAACTTATTAGTATCTTTATTCCACTTTAAAAATCTATGTATAGTAGAAGCAGATAAATTAGTAACTTCACTCATTCTTTTACTAGCTCTTCCTGTTGGAGCAAGTAAAACAAGTTTTTCCATTAAGTCTTTAGTATTATATTTATTAATAGATTGATATAAGTCAATAATTCCTTTAATAATTGTAGTTTTACCTGTTCCTGGTCCACCAGTTATAACTAAACATTTATTAGTTAAAGCTTCTCTTATAGCAGTTTCTTGTTCTTCGTTATAGATAATATTATTTTTAAACTCTATTTCTTTTAAGACATCTTTATAATTCTTTAAAGTCTCACTCTTTTCATGAGCAAGTAGTCTTAAACGTCTAGCAATAAATATTTCGGCATCATAATATTCTTTTAAATAGATTTTATCTTCTTTAACTACTATTAACTCTAAACTAATTAAATTATTTAAGGCTTCTAATAATAATTCATCACTTACATCAGTTCCTAACACTCTTATAAAATAAGGTCTAACTTCATCTAGATAAAAGTAAGTATTACCACTTACATTAGTAAGTTCTCTTAATATATAGATAAACACCGCTCTAACTCTTTTAACATCTAACTTTTCTAAAGTATTTTTTTCAAAAATATAATCACAAGTCTTAAAGTAGATATCATCTATATAGTAATAAGCTTTATAAATATCATCATTTATAATATCAAAGCTCTTTTCTTTAAATTTACTATATATTTTAAGGCTATCTCTTGTACTAAAACCTAATTTAGATAGATTAAGGATTATTTCATAACTACCTTGATAATTCTTTAAAGCTTCATGTAATACTCTTACTTGTTTTTCAGTAACACCTTTTACTAATAATAAATTATTAGGATTTTCTAATATTACATTAAAGGTATCTTCATGAAACATCTCAACAATCGCTTCAGCAGTTTTCTTACCTATTCCTTTAAACATATCACTACTTAATACACTAACCATAGAATCAACTTCTTTTGGCATAATTCTCTCAAAACTATTAACTACAAATTGTTCTCCATACTTAGAATGATTTGTAATATTACCTTCTAATACATAAGTATCTATCTCATTTAAGTCAGGTAAATAACCTGTAATAGTAATAGTCTTATTAACAAATTTATCTAAATCAGAACTAGTCTCTTTTACTTTAAATAAACCTATTAAGTAGTTATTAGTATTACTTCTAAAAATTGTCTTTTTAAAATTTCCTGTTGCTTTACTCATATAATCTCCTATTAATTATTAGTTTCAATTTCTTTAATATCAATATTCATTATTTCTAAATAATCTTTTTCAGCTCTTGTTAAATGTTTTTTCATATATTTATCATATTCTGCATGAGCTTTTTTCAAAGCTTCTTCATGTGAAACAGTTCCTTTAGCATGTAATATATCATTATGAGTCATAGTAAGAAAACTATCAAGTTCTCCTACCCAATCTTTCATTGTCATTGTTTTTCTTTTTAAAGCATTAATTTCTGCTACATCTAAATAAGCAGATATTAATCTATTTAAGATTTGCAATTCTTCCATACTTAAGTAATTCTTAGCAATTTCTGTCTCTTTTCTTGTTGGAGTATCTCCCTTAAAATTTGTAAGACCAATATTTTCTTTATTACTATCTACTCTATTATATACTATTTCTGAAGCTGTATTTTTAGAAACAGCGTAATGCATTTTATTTTGCACTGTCCTAAAAAAATTAATAGTTATTTCTTTCTTAGGGTCATAATCAATAGATGTTGCATAAATATCAAGAATTTTTCTCCAAAAAACTTTTTCACTACTTCTTATATCTCTAATTTTATCTAATAATTCATCAAAATAAGGATCTACCCCATTATTTTTAAATCTTTCAACATTTAAATTATAACCTTTTACTAAATAATCTTTTAGCTTTTTATTAGCCCATATCCTAAATTTAGTTCCTTCATTAGATTTTACTCTAAATCCAACCGCAATTATCATATCAAGGTTATAATAATTAGTAGGTTTAGTAGAAAATTCGGAAATTCCGAATTTTCTCATTGTATTATTCTCTTCTAATTCATGTTCTAAATAAATATTTTTTATATGTTCATTAATTGTTGACTTTGCTTTATTATATAATTTACCTATTTGTTCTTGAGTTAGCCAAACATTTTCATCTTCTAATATAGCACTTACTTCAACATTATTATCTGTTTCGTATATGAAAAAATTATTTTCTTTCAAGATATCCCTCCTTAAAAATTAATTATCTACTTCTCCAATCAAACTATCTAATAAATAACTTTTAATCTTAACATTTTTAAAAGTATTAGAAGGAATATCTCCTTTTACTTTAACTTTTAAATAATTACTAGTATGCCCTATACTAACACCATCTTTAATTTCTTCAAATAAAACTTCTAACGTCTTACCAATAAATTTATTAGCATACTCTTTCTCTAACTCACGAGAAACATCAAGAAGACGTCTAGCTCGCATCTTTTTAATATTACCATCTACATGTCCATCCATATTACTTGCAACAGTCCCTTTTCTATCAGAATATGGAAAAACATGTATTTTAGAAAATCCAAATTTACGAGAATTTTCTATAGTCTCATTAAAGTCTTCTTCACTCTCTTTAGGAAATCCTACAATTATATCAGTACTAATAGATATATCAGGTCTAATCTCTCTAATTTCTTTTAATTTATCTTCAAAATATTTTAAATTATACTTACGATTCATTAGTTTTAAGACTTTATCACTACCAGCTTGTAAAGGAATATGTAAGTGATCTACTATTATATTACTGTTTTTAATTACTTCTAACACATCACTATTTAACTCAGTTACTTCAATACTAGAGATTCTAAGTCGTTTTAACCCATCTATTTTAACTAGTTCTTTTAGAAGAGTTGCAAAGTTAGTATCAAGATCAGCACCATAATTACCAGTATGAATACCAGTTAATACTATCTCTTTAAAACCTTTATTAACTAAAGCAGTAACCTCACTAACTACTGTATCTAAGTCTTTACTTCTACACTTACCTCTAACATAAGGAATAATACAATAACTACAAAAATTCTCACACCCATCTTGTACTTTTACAAATGCTCTACATCTATTTTTAAAATCTGTTATATACATATCTTCAAATTTTTCTTTATCTAGTCCTACTCTTCTAATAGGCTCTTTATTAGTAAAATATTTATCAAGTAACTCTACAATCTTACTTTTATCCTTATTACCAACATAAATATCTATATCATTAAACTCATCAGGATGATCTTCTACATAACAACCTAGTCCTACTATACAAGCATTAGGATTATTTCTTTTAATACGATTAATTATCTTTCTACTTTTAATATCAGCAGTATTTGTTACAGTACAAGTATTAATTATATAAACATCACTTGCTTCATCTAAATTATTTACTACCTCATAACCTGCTTCTATCAGTTTTAACATAATATATTCACTTTCATAAGTATTAACTTTACATCCTAAAGTATAAACACAAGCTTTCATTACATCACTTCCTAACTCCTTTTGATTATATTAAAAATATTGTTTTATTTTACTTTTTATTTTATTACAAACTTTATGCTGACCATTACCATTAAGATGCAATCCATCAAATAGGTCTTTAGATTCTAATAAATCATAAGCATCAATATAATCAACATTATTTTCTAGGCAAATTTCTTTTAATACAAAATCAAACAAAATGATTTTAGAATCCGAATAACATTTGTCCTTATTCCAAGGATAAAATTCTATTTCAGATTCATCTACTTTTGTTAACCCAATAAATAATATATTGTCAGTATATTTTTTAGCATTATTAATTAAACTAATAATATTATTTTCAAATGCTTCAAGAGAAACTTTTTCTTCACCATTTATATTTTGTGTATCATTAACTCCTACAGAAAAAATGATTATTGGGTCTCTATCTTTATAATAAATCTTTTTACACTCATCATCAAATCTATTTTTAACATCTTCAGTAGTATCGCCCCACATTTCAAAATTTAAAACATTATAATAATTATCACTAGAATCATGTTCTAAAATATGGCTTAATATATATTTATAATCAACAATTTCATCTCCAAAAACTAAAATATTTATATCTTTCATAGTGTCCTTCTTCCTTTTTTAGTTATTCGAATTTTTCGAATAACTTAATTTGTAATAATTAATGTTATTAATTCGGCTTATTTTCGGCTTATTTTAATTTTTCTAAATATTTTTCAGTCAAAATATAATCTACATTTCTAATTTGTTTATCATCAACTCTTCTTAAAAACCCTTTTCTATCCATTTTTTTATCCAATTATTAGCAGTATCTAAATTAATTTTAAAATGATTAGAAATATCTTTAGCTTTTACTTTTCCATTATTAATTAAATAATTAGCAACCCCAAAGCTTTATATTTACAAATTATTTCTTTTAATGCCTATTATCTTAACATTAGAAAAAACGTTCGTCAATGATAAATTTAAAATAATGTTAAAAACTCAAAAATCTCACTAGTAGTAACTTTACTAAAGAAAATTAGAAGAAATGCAATTAAAATAAAAGGCCCAAAAGGTATCATATGCTCTTTATTTTTATAAAGCAAATATAAAGATACTGGTAATGCAATAAAAGATGCTAAAAAGATAGTAATAAGTCCTAAAAAAGGATCTAAGACAAGTCCTAATACAAATAATAACTTAACATCTCCTCCCCCTAAAGACTCTTTCTTAAATAGACTATTACCTAACTTCATCAAAAGATACATAAAAAGAAATAAAGAAATACCACTTATTAAAGATAATCCTAATCCTTTAAATCCTCCAATCATAAATTCTAATATAATAAAAACTACACTAAAAAATATTATCACTTCATCAGGTATTATCATATAAGTTAGATCACTAGCAAAGATAATCATAGTAAGTGCTACTATATTAAGTGCTAACACCAATTCTAAAGATATACCAAAACTATAATAAGATAAAGCAAATAAAATACCTGATACAACTTCTATAAAAGGATTTATAATACTAACTTTAGTATGACAATACCTACATTTTCCTCTCAATACTATATAAGAAAATACTGGTATTAAATCATACCAAGCAAGAATATGTCCACAATTATCACAAACACTTCTCTCGTTAATAAATTTTTCATTTTTACTAAGTCTTAAACCTACACAACAAAAGAAAGACCCAAAGACTAGGCCTAATATAAAGAAACAAATTATATATATAACTTCCATAACCTCACCTACTGAATCTGTCCATAAATATCAAACATAGGAACAACTATTGATAATAGAATAGTACCAACTATTAATGCAAGAAATGCAATCATTAAAGGTTCAATAAAACTTTGCATCTGTTTAACTAAAGTTTTATGTAATACTTGGAAATAATTAGCAACTTTCTCCATCATAAGTCCTAGTTGTCCAGTTTTTTCACCAGTTACAATCATTTCATAAGCAACAACAGGAAAAGCCCAACTACCTTTAAATGATTCCGAAATATTTACACCTTTATTTAAATTAACAATTGTCTTAGCAATTAAACCTTTATATATTTCATTGTTAGTAATCTTTGCTAAAACATCCATACTATCAGTAATAAAAACACCATGATTTAACAAAGAAGCAAAAGTTTTTGTAAAGTTATAAACTTCATTGTAAATAACTATCTTACTAAAAACAGGAATATGCATTATTACTAATTGAACATTCTTCCTAAAGCCTTTAACTTTCTTATATAAATAGATAAACAATCCTACAAATATACCTACACCAAGAATAATAAACAAATAATAATTAACGATAAAATCACTAGCACTCATAACAAAGGTTGTAATAGCAGGTATTTCTGCATCATTATCTTCATACATCTGTACAAATTGAGGCACAATACTAACCAATATGAAAATAATAACTCCTATAGCAATACATAAAACGATAATTGGATAAGTCATAGCAGAAACCATTGCCTTTCTTGTTTCTTCTTTAGACGTATAATAATCTGCCATATCATCTAATACTGAAGTTAAATCACCAGTTAACTCAGCTGTTTTAATCATATTAATCAAAAGAGTTGGAAACTTATCTCCTTGCTTTCCCATCGCTGTAGAAAGATTCTCACCCTTTAATAATTCATAAACAACTTTCTGATATACTTTTCTCTGTTCCTGCTTTTCACTTTGTTTTTCAAGAATTCTAACTGAATCTATTAAGGAAATTCCAGCTTTCAAATAAGTAGATAATTGAGTAAGAGAAAATGATAGATCAGCAGCCTTAAATTTACCACCAATATTAATATCAACATCATAAAATTTACGAGGTACAACTTCTAATACTTCATATCCTTCATTTTGTAAAAATAATTTTACTTCATCAGCACTAGGTCCTTCAAAAGTACCATTTATAATTTTACCATTGCTTCCTTTTATTTTATAACGAAAAGATATACTAGGTTCATTATCAATCACTTTTTTCTCATTAGAGGCTTCTTGTTGTTCTTGCATCATTTTTTCAACTTCTAAAATAGCCTTCTCATCATCTGTTAATTCTCTATTCTTTTTAGAACTTACTTTTCCTCTACTTAATTTATCTATAACAGCTAAAAAACCAATATAAGCATAATTAATTATTCTTTTAGGAGCAAGAAAAATAAATCTTACCAAATGATAAATTAAAATAAAAGGCTTTGCTAATATCTCCATCTTACTCCTCCTTATTCTAAAATTATTATACCACTGTCTTAATTTAATCACAAGTAGTAAAAATTAATCATATATTAAAGTAAAGTGAAAGAGAGTGATTAAATGTATAATCAATATAATAATATGGGAATGTGGCCAAACAATTCTTTTCAAAGTTTTCCTAGAAGAAGTATTAACTGGAATAATATCTTAAACAACACCCAAAGAACATTAGGAATAATTAATCAAGCGATACCTATAGTTTACCAAGTAAGACCTTTAATAAATAATGCTAGAACACTTTTTAGAGTAGCTTCTGCTATTAATGATAATGATGAAGACGAAACAGATAATAATATATCTAATGAAAATAATTATAATAGTAATAATTTATATAACGAAAAAAAAGATAGTAATGGACCTATATTTTATTTATAGGACTAGCTATCTTTTTTATATTTCTCTGAATAAATAGACTTTTTCTTTTAGAATTTGATTAGGAAGAGTAAAGTCTCTACTTGAAACTAATTCTCCTCCCATATGTTTATAAAAGTTATTAGCATTAGTATTACCACTTAAACAACCAACAATCATACTATTAAAGCCCATTTGTTTTATTTCTTCTTTAGCTTTTTCAAAAAGTATTTTACCAAATCCATGATGTTTAACATCATTAAGTAAATATAAGGCTTGTAACTCTCCTATATCTTTATAGTTATCATCATGTGATTTACATACTTTAAAAATTCCTACATAATTATTATCTACTTTTAGAAGAAAAGACTTATTAAAAGGATTATTTAAAGATTTTTTTATTCTTTCTATAGAATTATTAATCTCTTCTTTTGTATTAATTAATTCTAAAAAAACATCATTAACTATCCCTTTATAAGTCTCTTGCCAAGCTTTAGCATTTACTTTTACATAGTCACTTACATTATTGAGATTTAATTCTTCTATAAAATAATTCATTAAAGCTTAACCTCTTCTTTTAATAATTTTATAAATTCATCTATATTTACTGTAGTAGTATCTTTCTCCCCATGTCTTCTATAACTAATAGTATTATCAGCCTTTTCTTTATCTCCAAGTATTAGTGTATAGTTAATCTTTCTAGTTTGAGCTTCTCTTAATCTATAACCTAATTTTTCATTGCGGTTATCTAACTCTACTCTAATGTCATTTTTCTTTAACTCTTCATATACTTTACTTGCATACTCTCCTTGATATTCACTAGATACTGGTATAACTATAACTTGTACTGGGTTTAACCAAAGAGGAAGATTTCCTTTAGTCTCTTCAAGAAGAAAAGCAATAAATCTATCAAGAGAACCAAGTATTGCTCTATGAATAACAACAGGTCTTGCTTTACTTCCATCTTTATCAATATATGTAAGCTCAAATCTCTCTGGTAATTGATAATCTAATTGAACAGTTGAAAGTGTTACATCATGCCCAATAGCACTTTTAACTTGAACATCAAGTTTAGGTCCATAGAAAGCTGCTTCTCCTTCTGCTTCATAGAACTCTGCTCCTATTTCTTCTAAAACTTCTCTTAGTTCTTGTTCGCTTCTTTCCCATAATTCATCATTACCAAAGTATTTATCTTTATTATTTTTATCTCTTAAAGAAAGTCTAAAACTATAATCTTTAAAACCAAA
>CALVQY010000010.1 GCA_944358355.1 uncultured Bacilli bacterium
AGTGATTCAATTACAGATGAATGCCTTGACTATTTAGAAAATATTAATAAAAAAACATTTCTAATTGTAGAATTAGGGCTCCAAACAATTCATGAAAAAACAAGCCAACTTATAAATAGATGTTCTAGTCTTAAAAACTTTGATAATATGGTAAAGAAATTAAAGGAAAGAAATATTAATGTCGTTGTCCATATTATCAATGGTCTTCCCTATGAAACTGAAGAAATGATGATAGAAACAGTTAAACATTTAAATAATTTAGGAATAGATGGTATCAAAATTCATATGTTAGGAATATTAAAAAATACTCCTTTAGAAAAATATTACGAGAAACATAAATTTAAAATTCTATCTAAAGAAGAATATGTTGATATCACTATAAAACAATTAGAATATCTAAATCCTAAAATAGTTATCCATCGTTTAACTGAAGATCCAGATCCAAATGATATTATAAAACCAACTTGGCTAACTAAAAAATTTATTATCTTAAATGAAATTGATAAAAAAATGAGTAAAGACGATATTTATCAGGGTGATAAGCTATGCTGAAAGTTAACTTAATATTGATTTATAATAAAAAAAGTGATATTATATGCGCAAAAGGTGATATAAAGTGACCAATGAAGAGCTAAACATAATATTGAAAAGATTAAAGGAATTTACATATATTTTAATAAAACAAATAAAAGAAAGCAAGGAAATATTTATTACAACTCATAAAAATCCAGATTTTGATGCTATAAGTTCTGCTCTAGCAGTAGCATTAATTTCTAAACAATTAAAAAAAGATACTTATATTATAAATGATGATCATAATTTAATGGATCCAAAAGTAAAAACTATTATTGATGCAAATTTAAATGAATTTAATTTCATAACAACCGATATTTACAACAATATTAAATCAGAAAATGACATTCTAATAATCACTGATACAAATAAAAAATCTATGGTAAGTTGTAAAGATTATCTAAGTAATTTTAAAAAGATAATAATTATTGATCATCATCTAGAAAATCAAGATAGTATAAAAGCAGATTATAAATTTATTAACACAAACTTATCAAGTACAGCAGAAATAGTAACAACTATTTTAAATTATTTAAAAATAGAGTATAATAAAGATATAGCAAACTATCTATTATCAGGCATAATTCTTGATAACTTAGGTAACAGCAGTAAAGCAAGCAGAAATACATTTTTTATTGTAAGCCAGCTCATGGATAAAGATGCCGATTTAAATTATGTAAATACTTTATTTGAAGAAAACTTTGAAAATGATCGCAAAGTTCATGATTTAATTGATATTACCGAATTTACTGATACGAGTGCTATTTGCTGTGGAAAAAAAGAAATAATCTATACTAAAGAGGATCTTGCTAAAGCTGCTAACTATCTAACTAAATTTAAACATGACTTTAACTGTGCTATAGGTTATGTAGATAAAGAACATATTGGCCTAAGTAGTAGAAGTAATGGCAAAATAAATGCCAGTAAAGTAATGGAATTATTTGGTGGTGGTGGTGATTTAAATAGAGCCGCTGCCCAAATAAAAGAAAATGATATAAAAAAAGTAAAAGAAGACTTAGTCAAAGTATTAAAATTACAAATAAATACTAATTAAAGGAGAAAACTATGAAAAATTTAAAGATTAACAAAGCTCTAATTCCTATTATTACATCACTCGTTTTAGTAACAACAGGATGTAGTAATAAAACTAATGAAGTTATTGAAGATAATACTATTAATCAGACTACTGAAAATAATACAAGCACCACAAATGAAGTTGAAAATAATGAAGTACAAGAGACTTTTGACAACTTTACAACTGAAAAAAATGAAATTAGCGATTTAATTAATAAGAAGAACTTTGAAGAAGCTAAAGAAAAAGGAAAAGAATTCTTTATAAATGGTGTTGACTTTATATTTTATGATAAAGAATATAAAGGTATAACTTTTGATGATTTAAAAGAAGAAGCTAAAGAAGAAACCCTTAATAATCTTAATATCATTGATGGATGGATAATGCAATTAGAGCCTGACTACAAAGAAACATTACAAGAAAAATACAAAGTTGTAGCAGACTTTGTTAATGAAAAATATCTTTACGTTCTAGACAAAATTAAAGAGTATTTAGGTGAAGAGAATTATAATGCTATTACTGATATAAAGAATAAATTAAAAAATGACTTATCTAATTTTGGAAATAACTTAAGCGATAATATCAAAAATAAAGCAAATGAATGGTATGAAAATTTTAAAAATGACAGTAAAACTAAATAATATATTAATGATAACAATGTAAAGTTATCATTTTTTTCTTGTAAATAGACACTAGTTAGATTATAATGTTAATAAGAGTAAAGGATGATGATAATGGAAAAACATATTAAAATCATTAGTATATCTACTCTTTCCTTACTAGGAGTTCTTTGTATTTCTTCAGGAATAATGTATAAATCTTTAGAAGATAATAATATCGAAGAAAAGATTTTAGTTGTTGTTGAACAAAAACAAATTAGTAAAGAAGGAGATGTTGACCTAAAACTTAAAAATTTAACTATTGAAGTAAATACACCATTAAGTGTAAAGATTATAGATTATTTAGACAGTGCTGTTAATGATGAAGTACTTGCTAATTTAAAACTAGATACTAGTAATGTCAATGTAAGAGAACCTGGTACTTATAACTATACTATTAGTTATAAGAAAAAAACTTATCAAGGTATAATAATAGTAAAAGAAAAAGAAATTTCTACTAATGCTTTACAAAGTATTACTTTAAAGACTGTAAATATTAATATTGGTACAACTTTACCAACAGATGTTAGTAATTATGTAATAGAACCTCTTACCGATGACATTAAAAATACAATGTTAATTGACCTTAGTAAAGTTAATGTTAATTTAGCAGGTAATTATCAATATACAATTACATTTAATAACAGTATTTATACAGGTACTATCGTAGTAACAGAATCTCAACCTACTTTATCAACTAACATAGGAGATACTCCTACTAATCCAAATGAACAACAAGAAGGACAAATAACTATAGAAGACCCAAATAATACTCAAGCAAATTAAAACTTCCAAACGGAAGTTTTTTTATAACATATTTTTCTTTTTCAAGATCAAAGCTACTATTAATGACAATAATAAAGATAATAAAAGTAACAATACAAAAGCATAAGGATTATCAGCAAACTTACCAAAAGTAACATTCATTCCCATAAAAGATGCTACCATCGTAGGAATAGAGAAAACAATTGTAATTCCTGCTAAAAATTTCATAATTGTATTAAGATTATTAGAAATAATAGTAGCAACAGTATCAGTAGTACTAGATAAAATACCCCTATACAAATCACTCATCTCAATAGCCTGATTGTTTTCAATAATAGCATCTTCAAGTAAATTTTCATCTTCTTCATAAAGTTCTATAACATTACCTTTAAGTATTTTATCAAGTACTACTCCATTAGACTTTAATGCTGTAATTATATAAGTCAAACTATTTTCAAGAGCAAGTAAATTAAGTAACTCCTCATTTTTAGTAGCATTTAAAATCTTCGACTCAGCAATCTCTATTTTACTATCAATTTCTCTTAACATTTTAAGATATAAAAGTGCAAGTTTATAAATCATTTGGATAATGAATCTACTTTTCTTATATGTAAAGAATTCTTTAACACTTCCTTTAGCAAAATCGTCAATAATACTATAACGTTGCAAAGATACAGTAACAATATAATCATTTCTAACTACAAGAATACCTAAAGGAAGTGTTGTAATTGCTTTAATACCATTCTTAGTCTCATAAACAGGTACATCTAAAAGTAGCATCTTAACACCATCTTCTTCATCAATACGTGGCTTTTCATCATCATCGATAATACTCATAATAAAATTCTTTTTAATTCCAAGAGCATTAACCACTTCATCAATCTCTGCTTCACTAGGACTAACTAAATTAATCCAACTACCTACCTCATATGAGTTAATTTTACTAAATTCTCCACTTGTAATATCAGTATTATATATTTTTAACACACAAATCACTACCTTTCCTTTTTATTATCAAAATAACCCCTTTATCTTTCCATCTACTAAGTCTATATTTTCATAATTAGGCTTCTTAGGAAGTCCTGGCATTGTATAAATCTTACCACATAGAACAGTAATAAATCCTGCCCCTCTATTTATAACTAAATCTCTAACATGTAGTACATTATCTTTAGGATATCCTAACAGTTTAGGATTATCACTTATTGAATATTGTGTTTTCGCTACACAAATTGGAAGATAAGTTAAGCCTAATTCATCTATTAGTTTTAACTTTTCTAAAACTAAATCACTATATTCTACATAATTAGAATTATAAACGGCTAAGTTAAGTTTACTAATCTTATCTCTTACACTCATACTATCATTAACAAGAGGTTTAAAGTTACATTCTTTATCACAAGTCCTAATAACAGTATTAGCAAGACTAATAGCCCCTTCTCCCCCTTTATTATAAGCATCACTAACATCACAAGGATATCCTAGCTTAGTAACATATTTTTTAATATATTCAATATCATCATCACTATCATCACTAAATTTATTAATACAAACAACTATAGGCACTCCATATTCTTTTAAATGATTAAGATGAGCATCTATATTACATATACCTTTTTCTAATATTCCTTCTCCATTATATTTTAAAGCCCTAGTAGTAACAACCAAAACAACTGTAGAAGGAATAATATTAGCGGTTGGACATACTATATCAAGAAATTTTTCAGCTCCTAAATCACTACCAAATCCCGCTTCTGTAATAACATAATCAGTAAGACTCTTAGCAAGATTAAGAGAAGTAACACTACTACATCCATGAGCAATATTAGCGAATGGTCCTCCATGAACAATAGCAGGAGTGCCTTCTAATGTTTGAACTAAATTAGGTTTAAAAGCTTTTGCTAAAAGAACTGTTAATGCTCCTTCTAGTTTTAAATCTCTAACATATATAGGCTTATTATTACTATTAAAGCCAACAATTATATTAGATAGCTTCAACTTCAAATCATCTATATCTTTCGCCAAACAAAATAAAGCCATCACTTCTGAAGCAGATGTAATATTAAAATGATCTACATATTCCTTACCTTTTACCGCTAATTTAACATCTCTTAATGACCTATCATTTACATCTAAACATCTATTGAAGGTAACTGTTTTAATATCTAAATCATTTCCTTGTTCTATATGATTATAAATCGCTGCTGATATCAAATTATTTGCAGATGTTATAGCATGAAAATCTCCTGTAAAATGTAAATTAATCTCATCCATTGGAACTATCTGGCTATATCCACCTCCAGCAGCACCACCTTTAACTCCAAAAACAGGTCCTAAAGAAGGTTCTCTTAAAGCAAGACATACTGATTTATCAAGTTTATTAAAAGCATCAGCAAGACCTATACTAACAGTAGTTTTACCTTCTCCATATGGAGTAGGATTAATAGCAGTTACCAAAATAACTTTACCACATCTTTTACCACTATCTTTAATAATCTTCGCTTTATTTCTTCCATAAAGCTCAATATCATGTGAAGATAAATCTAATTTTTTAGCAATATCACAAATATCTTCAAGCTCTACATTATTAGCAATCTCTAAATCAGTCATATAAAACACCTCCATCTAATTTCCAACTCTATTATATGCTAAAAAAAAAGAAAAAACTAGCCTAAATTAGACTAGTGTTTATCATTAGTATAGTGTTTTACTAAAGTTTTATCAAGACTACTTTTAAACTCAACTTTTCTATTTTCTAATTCATCTATATATTCTTCCAAATCTTCAATATCTTTATCAATCATTTTATTAAAGATATCTGCTTTTGAATTATTAATAGACTTTACTTTTTTAAGCACTTCTTTTAAAGCATAAGTAACATAAGCTTTTTTTAAATCAATACAAGAATCTTCACTAAAAGTACTATCATCTAAAATAATACCTGCTGATTTACCACCAATAACTCCCTCATTATATACTAAAGGCTTATCAAATGACCAAATAGAGTTTTCGATTTTTGGAACAGTTTTACTTTCAAAACTGCCATCTTTACTTTCAAGACAACAATTAGAAACCTCTAACTCTTTAGTAGTAGTTAAATAACTGTGTGATATCTTTCCTTCAAAATTATCTAACTTTAATTTATCACCTTTAACCTCTAAATATTTTATATCAACTTTAGAATTAATAATTTTAGTATTTTCACTAAAAATATACGCACTTTCAAACATACATAGATTACCAGATATTTCTGTATTTTCTGCATCTTCTACATATAAACATGAATTTTTATAAGAAAGTTCACATAACTCATTAGAATTAACAAACCTCATCATCGTTTCACGGTTATCGACATCATTATCAAATATTAAAGTTATATTATCAGAAAGAACTCTAACCCTAGACATATTATCACTCGTTCCCCTAACAGATACACTACTACCTAACGAACCATCGATAAAACAATCCATATCACAATAATTAAAGAAAACATCAGAAATATTATCCTTTATTTTATAACATCCTACACTGGTTTTTTCAAATACTTTATGTTTCTTAAAAATGTAAGTAAAACAATTCATCGAATATACTTTATCATCACCTTTAAATATATAATCTACTCTACTTTCTCGTAAATAATCTAATAAATCCTTCAACTTTTTCACATGTATCACCTCATAAATTTTACATAATATAATATCACTAAATAATATTCTTTACAATAGAATAAATCTCTTCATTAATATCATCAATACTACGTAATTTTCCATCTTTATTACACTCTATTATTTTAAAGTTATATTTACTAGCAACATAAAGACTATTATCATATACTTTATCTAAAAAGTTTAAATCTTTTTCATTAACATCCTTACTTTCATTATCTCTATTTTCTCTTAAAGTATTAACATCATCTTTATCTAATTTTAAAAATATTACTAAATCAGGTCTTTTTAACCCCAGTTTATTATACTCAAAGTCACTAACATAATCTAAAAAATCCTCTTTTTCTTCTCGCTCAAATAATGCACCTTGATATATTAAATTAGAAGTAGTATATCTATCTAACAAGACTATTTTATTATTATTTAACTCTCTTTCAAGCTTATTTTTATATACACAAAATCTATCCATAGCAAAAAAAGTACTAACAGCATATGGATTAATATTTTCTCTTTTACCAAGTTTACCATTTAAAAACATTTCTACTAAAGAAGCACTACTTTCCCCATAACTTGGAAAATGATGATATATAACATCCTTCCCATCTTGTTCTAATCTTTTATATAACTCCTTAACTTGTGTACTTTTACCTATACAGTCACTTACTCCTTCAATTACAATTAACATTAAGATCTACCTCCTAAAACAATTATATAAGTAAAGTAAAAGAAAAAAAAGAAAAAAGTTTGAATTTTGTAAATTCAAAAAAATTTACCCTTCAAAATACAAAATTCCCCTAGGGAAAATTAAAAATTGAAGTAAAAAAACTCTTGAATTTTAAAAATTGCCAATTTGCATAAAAAATAAAGCCATGCTAGAGTAAAGGCCGTTAAGAAAAGGAGGAAGAAAATGAAAAAAATATTATTATTCTTAACACTAAGTTTTATTTATTTACTAAGCATTGTTCCTGTAAATGCTAGCACTAACTCTTTTTATGAAGCTGAGTACATAGATAATATTTACATGGTAAGATATGATAGAACTACTAAAACTAAATATTATCAAAAAGCTAGAATGTATAGAAGAACAAGTGATGGTAAAATTGCCTATTGCCTTCAACCCTTCACTAAATTTAATCCAAGTAATAACACTTATGAAACTGTATCTTCACTACCTAATATAAGCCAAGAAACATTAACGAGAATTAATGATATTATTGGCTTTGGCTATGGATTTGCAAGTCATACGAATGATTTAAAGTGGTATGCCGTAACCCAATTAATGATTTGGCAAGCAGTAGATCCTAATAATGATTTTTACTTCACCGATACACTAGATGGAAATAGAATAAATATATATGATAAAGAAATAAATAGTATTAATGCTCTAATAGAACAAAGTTATAAAATGCCAAGTTTTAATAATCAAATATTTCTAGGTATTGTCGGTAAACCTTTAACCATAACAGATAGCAATAAAATATTTGATTTCTTTACCAATCCAAATAGTAATATAATTCAAAATGGTAATAGCATAACCATAACTTCCAATCAAAGTGGCTGTTATGATTATAGTTTCTATAGATTATATAATGCTAGTAATGAGCCAGTATTATTCTACTACAATCCAAACAGTCAACACTTAGCAACTATGGGAAAACCAAACAACAGAGAAGCAAAAGTTAAATTTTGTTTCAATGCGTTAAACTTAAAAGTTAAAAAAGTAGATAAAGACACAGGAACATCTACAAGTAAAGGAGAAAGCTCTCTAAAAGATACTGTTTTTACTCTCTATAATGATAAAATGGAGAAAATAACAGATTTAACATTAGATGAAAATATGGAAGCAACTCTATCTAGTAATGACTATGACATAACTTATGGAACTTATTATTTAAAGGAAACTAAACAAGGAACAGGTTATTTACCTAATGATGAAATCTATGAAATTAATTTTACAGACAAAAATCCTAATATAGAATTAACCATTGAAAATAAAGTTATAGAAAAAGAAGTAATAATTAAAAAAATGTATGGTGATGGTAAACTAATGGAAGCAGAACCTAATATTACTTTTGAAATATATGATAAAGATAATAAACTTGTAAAAAGTATTACCACAGATGAAAATGGTATTGCTAAAATAACCCTACCTTATGGACATTACAAAGTAGTACAAGTAAATACTACTGAGGGATATACTAAAATTAAACCATTCACTATTTTTATAAATGATATTAATAAAGATTATCACTATACTATTAACGATTATAAAATAAAAGAAGAAATTCCAAATGAAACTATTTCCATAGAAGTACCAAATACAAGTACTGATTATAATGACAACTACAAAATATTAAGTTTAATATTACCTACATATTTCCTTGTTAAGAAAAATTTTAGTTAGTATTTTATTACTAACAGTATATTTAGGTAGTTGTCTATTAATATATAACAGTGAGACTAATAATAATGAGACAAGTATAAAAACTACCAGTATCGAAAAAAGTGAAAACACTGCAAATATTAAAGAAACAGATAAAAAAGAAAGTAATGAAGATATAATTGGTACATTAACCATAAGTAAGTTAAATTTATCTAATAATATCTACAATATAGATAACCCACACAATAATGTTGATGAAAATGTTACTATACTAAACGATGATAGTAACTTAATTGTCCTAGCAGCGCATTCAGGGCCTGGATATATAGCATTTTTTGATGATCTAGACAAGTTAGAATTGAATGATACTATTAACCTCACATATAAGAAGAAAAAACATGTTTATAAAATAATAAATATTGAAGAACAAGCGAAGGATGGAACAATAGAAATAAATAAAACTAATACTAAAAGATTAATACTAACTACTTGTAGTAAAAAAGATAAAAGCAAACAGTTAGTTATAACAGCACTATTAGAAAAAGATGATTTTGAATAATCAAAATCATCTTTTATTTATTATTAACAAGTCGTAATTCATTATCTATAACATCAAAAGTAACAGTTTCTCCATATTTAATAGTACCTTTAACAAGTTCATGAGCAAGTAAACTCTCTATAGTTTTACTAACTTCACGTTTTAAAGGTCTAGCTCCATAATTAACATCATAACCAGCATCAACTAAATAGTCTTTAGCCTTATCAGTTAATTTAATATGAATATCATTCATAGATAGACGACCCTCAATATCAGAAATAATCTTATCAAGTATTTGATATATTGCATCTTTAGTAAGAGGTTTAAAGACAATAATTTCATCTACACGATTAATAAATTCTGGTCTAAAGTGACTTCTTACTTCATCCATTACTTTACTAGTATCACCATCTAATATGTATTCACTACCAAGATTAGATGTCATGATGATAATGGTATTTTTAAAGTCAACAGTTCTACCATTAGAATCAGTTATTCTACCATCATCAAGTATTTGTAGTAAAAGGTTTAAAACCTCAGGATGAGCTTTCTCTATTTCATCAAATAAAACTATACTATATGGATTACGTCTAACCGCTTCCGTAAGTTGTCCTCCTTCTTCATATCCAACATATCCTGGAGGAGAACCAATTAAACGACTAACACTAAACTTCTCCATATACTCGCTCATATCGATACGAACCATATGTTTCTCATCATCAAAAAGCTCATAAGCAAGAGTTCTAGCTACTTCAGTTTTACCAACACCAGTAGGACCTAAGAATATAAATGAACCAATAGGTCTATTAGGATCTTTTATACCACTACGAGACTTAATTATCGCTTCACTTACTAAATGTAGTGCTTCATCTTGACCCATAACACGTTTTTTCATACTATTCTCAAGATTAAGAAGTTTCTCCTTCTCACTACTAACTAACTTACTTAAAGGAATATTAGTTATTTTAGAAATAACACTAGCGATATCTTCTTCTGTAACATTATCACTAAGTAATTTCATCTCATCTTTACTCTTTAACTCTTCAAGTTCCTTCTCTAACTTAGGAATAGTACCATGTTGTAATTTAGCAGCGTTTTCTAAATCATATCTATTCTCAGCTTGTTCTAATTCAAAACGAGCTTTCTCAATCTCTTTCTTTTTAGATTGTATCCTATCATTAAGTCCTTTCTCTTCTTCCCAAGCTTCTTTATATTCCCTCTCTTTAGCTTTCAATTCACCTAACTCTTTATCTATCTCATCTTTTCTCTTCATAGATAATTGATCTTTCTCTTTCTTAATCGCTTGTCTTTCAATTTCAAGTCTCATAATCTTACGAGTTAATGAATCAAGTGCATTAGGAACAGAATCCATTTGTACACGAATAGTAGCACATGCTTCATCTACTAAATCTATCGCTTTATCTGGTAAATATCTATCAGTAATATAACGATTTGATAAAGTAGCAGCGCTTACTAAGGCTTTATCATGAATAGTAACTCCATGATGAATTTCAAACTTTTCTTTAAGTCCACGAAGTATTGTTATCGTATCTTCTACACTAGGCTCACTAACAATAATCTTTTGAAAACGACGTTCAAGAGCCCCATCTTTCTCTATATATTTACGATATTCATTTAAAGTAGTTGCACCAATCACATGAATCTCCCCACGAGCAAGCATAGGTTTTAAGATATTAGATGTATCCATCGCTCCTTCAGTATTACCAGTACCTACAATCATATGAATTTCATCAATAAACATAATAATAGAGCCTTCACTCTTTTTAATCTCATTTAATACTTTTTTAAGACGTTCTTCAAATTCACCACGGTATTTAGCACCTGCAACAAGACTAGCCATATCAAGTTCCCAAATAGTTTTATTTTTTAAGCTAGCAGGAACATCTCCACGTTCTATTCTTAGAGCAAGTCCTTCTACAATAGCAGTTTTACCAACACCAGGTTCACCAATTAAAACAGGGTTATTCTTCGTACGGCGAGATAAAACACGAGTAATACTACGAATCTCTTCATCACGACCAATAACAGGATCAATCTTACCTGCTCTAACCGCTTCATTTATATTACGACCATATTTTTCTAATACATTCTCATTTTCTTCATCTGGATTTTGATACATAATACATCTCTCCTTTCTTACACAAGCATATTATATAACAAATTTTAGCACTTGTCAATAGAGAGTGCTAAATTATTATAAAAAGAAAAAGAGTAAAAACTCTAATTATTATTATCTAGCGCTTCTTTATTATCATTTACATAATTACTATTTTTCTTTCTTTAATTTAAAATATAAGTAAATAGCATATATAAACAAACCAAGATAAATAAGACTAAAAATATTACTAATCATATTACTAATATTATCTGGAAAAAGAGTATAACTAGTTTCAACACCATTTACAGTAATATTAAATGTTCCCGTTAATATAATAGGTACAATTGTTATAATAAGACCTACTTTTTTATTAAAAGTAAGTTTACCTAATAAATAAATATTAACTATAGGAATAAAAGCCATAGGTGTTCCTTTTCCATATACCAGCTTGTTAAACTTATTTAAAAAGATACCAACTGCTATATAAATAACGATAGCAATGATTGAAAAGACAATCATATATGCCATTAAAAATTGTAATAAACTTTCCATAAATACCTCTCATATCTATTTTTAATAAGCATAGCATATAAAACTATATATGTCCATGCGATTGATTTAAATAGTGTAAAGGTATTACATTGTATATTTACTTAATCAAGTTATACCATAACATCTTTATAAATATATCTATACTAAGAATATTCTTAGCAATATTACGATGATACTCTATCTTTTCTCAAAATCATATAGTCTTATAGTAACAATAATATATGTTAATTATTATAATCTTAAAGCACTACCTTCCATTAATTAATCATCTTCTTTACACTAATCTTGCAATTTGATTTTCTGAAAGGCCTGTATATTCGCATACTTTAGAAATAGGAAATCCATCCTTAAGAAGATTTTTAGCAATAGACTTTTCACGTTGTTTAGCACCCTGCTTAATACCTTGTTTAATACCTTGTTTAACGCCTTGCTTTCTAGCAGTAATTTTTATACTGTTTTCTACTCTTCTTCTTTCCTCTTCTTCATCGTAAAGTCCAATAGTATAAGCATCATTAGTTAATCTCTTTAATTCATTAGCAACTTCCATTAACTCTTCATCTCCTTTCGCTAATTTTTCAATCTCATCTACTTTTGTCAAAGTTAATATTACTAGTTCTTTTTCTAATTTACTTAACTCTAATCCTCTATCATATTTTTCTCTTATTAATTTTAAATTAACATATATTTTACCCCATTTATCACTTTCTATTATTCCATATTTATCTCTTGATTTAAACTCTAATAGATTCTCTTTATTTAAGAAACAATAAAAGTTATTTATATTTATCTGTATAACTTTAGGCATACTGGCATAACTTTTCGCTCTTCTTATCAAATCATTTTTTACTTTACCTAAATAAGCATCATTTCTCTCTATTAATCCGTCCCATTTTCTTCCATTAAATTCATTATTAATTACATATCCTTTTACTTCAAATAATACATCTGACACTTTACCTTTTTCTAAAACATTATCTATTACATACTCAGTATTCATTTCTTTGTAAGTATCTAACATTAGTTTTTTAGATATACTTGTTAATTTAGATGAAGTATCTGCTCTATACTTAGGACAATTTCTCATAATAGCTTTAAAAATACAATCATAAGTAGCAGGAACAATTTCTCCTTTTCTTCTTAATTCATTTACTATTTCTTCTAATCTTTTCTTAGTAATAGCCAGGGTAATTCCTCCTTTCTGCAATATATATAGCATAGCCTATAAATGATTGCAAAAAGGCAATTTTTAAAATTAAAGAAAAATATGCTTTCAATTTTTAATTTTCTCTAGGGGATTTTTAAATTTTGATATGCAAAATACCCTCAATTTACAAAATTGTTATAAATTTAAATTTTTTTCATCACTCCTTGCCTTTCCATCTTCTAATAAAGTCTCCCATCTATCTATAAAGTATCATAATAGATAATATTAGTCAATAGAAAAAAGCAACTAATTTGTTGCTTATTCATAAAATTATTAACTACCCAAAGTTAGCACGAATGGATCTGATTTAGTTCCTGTACCTGTAGTTATCTGCACGCTAGATTTTAGATTAATGGATGGCCGCACCCCAAACGCGTACGAAGGACTACCGTTGCTCGCGCTACCATTGTCGTTCACAATACGCACGCTAGACGTACTATATGGGGTTAATGTCCAATAGGCTGTATTATCACTATATCTATCAAATTGCCCTGACATTAGTTCTCCAAAACGAAGTAATCCTACTTTAGCATCTGTCGTTGTGGTATATCCTGACATATCAGTATCTGTATATTTTGCTAATTTATATGATGTTCCACTTCCTACTGTTCCTAAATACCAAGTAGTACTATCTTCTATCATTGAACTATAACTACTATCAACGTAATTTGTTAAATAGTCGCCATTTAAAAATGCTCCTATAGTATTACTACTTGAAAAACTAGTATTACTTCCAAAGGCACTTGTTATAAAAGTTCCAGAACTCTTTAACGGTTCAGCACTTACTATCTTTGTACCTGTTCCATTTTCATGGCTTACTATTCTATATAGATTATTTTCATCATTTCCAAATCTTACATATTCTCCACTATATCTACTTGAAAGTAGGGTTACCGAAAGGTCTGTATCATTATCTCCGTTTAAGCGATAAGGATTATCTATTGTTCCATCTCCACTCACGATACGAACGCTAGATTTTAGATTTATTGATGGCCGCACCCCATACGCGTTCGAAGGACTATCGCTGCCCGCGCCACCATAGCTGCGCACATTACGCACGTCAGACGTACTATATGGGGTTAATGTCCACCACCAAAGTCCATTATTCAAATAGCCAGTTGAACTGCTTGCTTCTCTATAACTTGTTACATATTCATAATAATTTAATAATCCTACAGCATCAGTTACCATTGTCGTTTCTGCTGGCTTACTTGATGAGGTAGTCAAAGTAACATTCCATTTAGCATCTGTTACAATAAAATTCTCATAATCCCTTAAATTACCTAAAAAGCCATCAATACTTGTATCATTTAGCCACTCTTCCATATAACTTCCTGCAAAGTCTGTACTACCACTGGAATAGGTAATTGCACTTATATTCCATTGAGTTACTAACTTAGTAGTCTTTGCTTCATTATTTACACTCACCGCTCTCCATAATTTTCCACTATACCAGATATAGTTATTTGGGTCTTCTCCTATTATAAATGTATCTATTCCATCATCAAATGTACTTCCATTATCTCCTACGTTTGCTAGTACTACCTCACTTACTGGACCTGTTATAACTGGCATCTTATCTCCATCTTTACCATAGATATTTATTTGTACACTAAATTGTAATCCTCCTCCATCATCTTGAGGATTATAACTTTCATCTACATACATTCTAAGTCTATATTTATTACTTTCACTACTATTCATACTACTTGTATATAAACTCATCTCTCCTGCTGGCCTTCCTGTATAATCGTTAGATGTATTCTCTTCATTATATACTTCTGGACTCATTAACTCTTCTTCTGTGCCATCATCTTCTATTCTTGTCAAATATAACTTAATATATTTACCATCAATTGTTCCTTCTCCTACTTCTTTAGCACTTATTTCATAGTTAATATTTACATCGCCTACTATTTTACTACTTACCGTAAAATCAAAATACTCTCCGGGATTTAATCTTTTCTTTCCTGTCTCATCAGTTGTAGGTAAGGCTCCGTTTAAGGAAATAGTATTACTACTTTCAGTATAACTCATCGTAATAGAACCTGTTGTTATACTATTTTCTCTTTGTCCTACTCCAGTAAACCTAAAAGCTGCGTATGATACTCCTATTAAAACTATTACTAATAATAACATTAATCCTATTATAATTATCTCTTTTCTTGCCTTCACCATATTCATTCTCCTCACTACTTATTCTTATCTATATCCCGTATTCTTATACTTTAAACATATATTTAAATATAAATATATTTGACATTATCTCAAACTATCTTAAACTATTCTTATATTCAAACCTATTATAACATATTTCCGTCTATTTCCCCAATAAATTTTAAAACCATACCAAAAAATGGAAAAATTAAATTGGTGAAGAGAAATGATTATTAAAAACTTAAGATATTCAAGAGAAAATTTGGGCCTTAAACAAAAAGATTTAACAACTCTATTTAACGTTACTTACTCTACAATAGCAGGATGGGAAACAGGTAAAGACACTATCCCCCTTAGACAATTAATAAAGTATGCTAATGAATATAATTATAGTCTAGACTACCTATTTGGTCTTACAACAGAAAATGAGTCTTATTTACCCCTAGAAATAAATTTAAACACTATATCTAATAATTTAAAAGATATAAGAAAGAAAAATAAAAAGACTCAAGAACAAGTCGCTAAAATCTTAAATACAAGTTCAGGAGGCTATGCACATTATGAAAACTCTAGATACTTAATACCCACTAGTTTTATCTACAACCTTGCTCTATTCTATAAAGACTTCTCTATTGATAAAGTCTTAGGTAGAAAAAAGATATGTAACTGACACCTACATATCTTTTATTCACTAACAACACTAATAGCAGTCTGTAACATTGTATCATTTTCATAAGTTAATGTTTCACCTTCTTGTAATACAGTCTCAACTCTATCAGTAGGTACAACTCCCTTATCATTAACCCAATTACCTTTAGGCGTTAACCATTTTTGGACTGTATATTTAAAGGTATCTCCATTACTTAAATCACTTGCAGATTGTACTGTACCTTTTCCATAAGAATTAATTCCAACTACATGAGAACCATAACTTTCTTTAAAAGCACTAGCAAGTATCTCTGATGCACTTGCACTTTCATCATTAATAATTACACTTACAGGATAATCTCTATCTATAGACTTTTTAGTACCATAAACCTTCTCTGTCTCATCTTTAGTCTGTAATTGATATAATACCTGTTTCTTATTTAAAAATAAACACAAGATATTCTTAACTTCGGATAAATAACCACCAGGATTATCTCTAACATCAATAACTAATCCCTCTATATTTTTATTTTCTAATTTCTTTAAAGCATTATTAAATTGTTTATAGACCTTACTAGAAAACATATCTATTTTAATATAACCTATCTTCTTACCATTATTTTCATATATTTCACTACTAACTACTGGAATTTCTATTGTTCCTTTAGAAAGTTCAAAACTAAGTTCTTCTCCATCACGAGTAACTGTTATTTTAGCTTTATTTTTACTATCACTACCAGATATCATAGAAACAACTTCTTTTAAAGTTTTACCATTAATATCAATATCATTTACTTTAGTAATTACATCCCCCACTTTAACTCCTTTTTTAGAAGCAGAAGAGTTATCAAATACTTTAGATACACTAACTACTCCATTATTTAACATAACTTCAATACCAATTCCTTCATAACTACCTGCTAATTCTTGATTAAAGTCATCACTAGCTTCTCCACTAAAATAAGTAGCATAAGGATCATCTAAGTAGTTTATCATTCCTTGAATCCCCGCATCAATAAGTTCTTCTTTATTAACATCATCATAATAATTATTAACTATATTATCATAAGTAGTAACTAATTCTTCTAGTTCTTTTTCATCGCTACCACTTTTATCAAATACAATAAAATTAACTATATTTCCTAAAAGAAAACCAAACATAATCGCTATCACCATAATAATGATAACTTCAGAAATACTAAAACCACTTCGTCTTTCTACTATTATTTCTCTAACGTTATCTTCTTCATCATCTATAATCTCTTCTTTTTCTTTATTTCTTTTAAACACATATATCACCCCTACTCTTAAAGTTTATCACAAAAAAAAGAATATCTAAAGAAAAAATAGACCAAATAAGTCTATCTTTACACTAGCTATTCAAAATATCAATTATTTCATCATTATCTGTAATAACATCAGTTACTTTTTTATTAGTAAATTCAAGCAATGTATTAGCTTTCACCCTTAAACTATTAGCATTAGTAGTAACAACATTACCATCTGTAACATATGCTTTATTCATTCCATTAGACAAATCAACACTATAAAGTTTTACTTCTTTATCATTCATCTGATAAGAACTAATTAATGAACTAATAGATGAATATTCATCAGTAGAATCATAATATATAACATAATATTTATCTTCACTTTGATTAAAAGATTCTCCTGCCAATATCTCTTCGTATTGTATTGCATTCTCTGTTACTTTATCACTATCATCACTATCTTTATTAAGAATAACTTCAGTCAAGAAATAAATACCTACTAATACTATTAAAATAACTACTGATATAATAATAACTCTTTTAATTTCTACTGGTATTTCATCTTTATCTTTAAGAATATCTTTTCTCATCATAATCACTGCCTTTCATGTAATAAATCATCAATTTGTTGCAATCTAATAATACCATAGAAAAAGAAAAAAATAAACACTTTCGTGCTTATTTCATTGTAGGTAAAACATTTATAGAATTAGCTATTTCAATAAGTTCATCCTGACTCATAACATCACTAACTAAATAATAATTAATACCACCACTTGTAAAACTAATAGAATTATCTGATAGCACTCCATAACTATCCATAAACATAACCGGTTCTCCCATTGTAGGTATAACAGTAAATTCATCCATCGATTTAACAGTCTCTTCTACTAAAAGGAAAGGTTTATCTCCAGAAAAAGTTAAAATAACTCTTTCACCATCTGTCATATTAACTTTTTCTTCATTAGTAAGTTTTGTTCCTTCTGGTAATACCATAGGATAAACAACATCATCTATTGCCGATGTTTCTATAGCTTCTTCTAAAGTATTAATAGTACTCATTATTTCATCTAACTCAAAGTAATTATCTTTAAATGATGGTTTAAAATCTATACTCTTTACTTTTAAAGTCATATTAGGAACATCATCACTATCAAGTACAATCGCTTCTTTAAGTTCTAATTTATTATTAAAAGTAACTTTTTGCTTTGTCAAATTTCTATTATTAGGATAATTTACATTACTAGTAAATACATAATTATCATCAGTAGTTTTAAAAGTTCTATTCTCATCATTTTTCAAGTCATTAACTATAGATTGTAATAAATATATTTGTGAATTATTATATGGAAAATCACTTTGAAATTTAAAGCTTTTATTTAAACTAGGTGTTAAAACATATACTCCATCATCGTTTTTTAAAATAATCTGTTCATGATTATTAGAAGTATTAGTTAAAGTTATTTTATAATAGTTATCTTCTTTATATGCTGTTTCTACTTCATAATTATATATATCATCGTTATTTAAAATCTCTAAATCAGCATTCATAACATAGCCTTTAGTATCATTAACATTTTTATCAATTGTATTTAATATATCATCTTCTCCCTTTTTTCCACATCCAGTTACCAAAAAACAAATTAAAACAAGTATAAATAAACCTATTTTTTTCATGTCATCACCTCATTCTCATTTCTAATAAATAATATGAAAAATTTTTTTAAAAATACCATTTCTTATTATTTATAGTTTTTTAGTATAAATTGAATGATTTTAGTTCATTATATGAATGTAATAAAAATAAAGAGGAGGATTTTATGGAAACACTAAAAAAAATATGTTTAGTTCTTATTATAATAGGAGCGATAAACTGGGCTTTAGTAGGCTTATTTGAAGTAGATTTAGTCGCTAGCTTATTTGGAGGTAGTGATGAACTACTAGCTAGATTAGTATATATTATAATAGGAATAGCTGGTTTAATTGATATAAGTATTTTATTTGATCATTTAGACCACGATTAAAAAAGAGATTCAAATTTTAAAATGAATCTCTTTTTTTATTAATTATTAGCAGTAATTCTTACTTTTACTTTCTTAGTTTTTGGTGTGTAATTAAGTTTTACATCATCGCCACGAACTTTTACTTCTACTTCATGTTCACCAACACCCAATCCTTCAAGATCGACATAAGCATTAATAATTGATGGATCAATACTATCTATAATAGATTTACTACCTGTAACAACAACAGTAACTCTACTGTCTTCTTCAGATAAGGCCTGTACTTTATATTTAGAAGTATCCAAGTTTTCTGTAGCGATAGAAATATTATTGAACTCTTTAGTAGTAGAATCATCTAAAGTAACATTAACAGTAATAGTTTTCTCACTAATTTCTGTAACTCCATTAGGTCGTTTTAATGTAACAGTATATTCTTTACTAGCATCTAAACCTGTAACATCTACAACAGCTTCTAAGGAATCTAATTTATCTAAAGCTTCTTCACTACCATAAACAGTGACACTATCAACATTAGAACTTAATGACCTAATCGCTTTACCAAAAGCAAGATCTCCTTTTGGAACTATTTTAATAGGCACTTCTTTACTAGGTGATGATATTGTAACTTTAGCAGTAACAGTCTTAGGAACAATCTCTACATCGACAACTTTACCATTAGTATCATAAGCAACTAAAGGAATATTATCAAGCGTTAACTCTCCAGCTTCTTGTTTTGCAAAATCATCAACATCAACTAAAGCTCTAACAGTGGCAACTTTATCTAGTTTATATTCTGCACCTTTTACAATTACTTCACTTCTATCAAGTTCTACACTATCTATACTTAACTTAGTATCTAAATCATCTTGATGTAAAACATCATATGTAAGTGACTTAGTTTGACTAACTTTGTCATAGATAGTAACTGTTACTGTAGAAGGATCAAGTCTATAGTCAATAGACTTTAACTGTTGCGTATATTTAAGTGTTACTTTATGTTGCCCTGGCTTCAATCCTGTCAAGTCAACAGTAACACCACTACTTGGATATTGTTTTGCCAAAAATATATGTCTTTTTTGCCCTACTAAAGTTATATCTACACTATCAGGCAATCCTTCCACTACATATGCTTCTTCGTTATATGTAGCAGTAACTTTTTGATTATATAGTACTTCTGCATACTGATCAACAATTGTATTATTTTCACTATCAATAATAAAGAAAACAGAAAGTGCTAACAACAAACTAATTACAATTAATGTTTGTTTTTTACCAATAAATCTTTCAATTCCCTTACTATTATTTTTAGAAAACTCTATTATTTTCAATATAATTTTTGTAATTGGTGTAATTAATATTTTATCAAAGAAAGATCCTATATGACGAAAGAATCTTCCCATCGCTCTAATTATCTTCTTCATATATCTCTTCCTCTTCTAACAAATCATCTTCTTCACTAGCAGCTTTAGGTTTAAGTTCATCTATTAACATCATTCTAACATCATCAATTGACAAATTGTAGAATAACTCTCCTTTAATGGCAATAGAAAGTCTTCCTGTCTCTTCAGAAACAACTAACGCAATAGCATCAGTTTCTTCGGAAATACCAAGTGCTGCTCTATGTCTCGTACCAAGTCTTTTATTAATTTTAGTACTACTACTAGTAGGGAAAACTGCTCCTGCACATGTTATTCTATCTCCTTGAATAATAACACCACCATCATGCAATGGATTATTAGGGAAAAAGATTGAAATTAACAAGTCACTAGATAAATCAGCATATATTTTTTTCGCTTTATCTATATAATTACCTAAACTAATATCACGTTCTAAAACTATCAAAGCTCCAATTTTATTTTTTCTTAAATAGTCCATAGATTGAACGACTTCATATACTAGGTGTTCTCTTTCATCAACAGTAAGTACTTTATGCCTACCTAATAATTGATTTCTTCCAAGTTGTTCAAGAATATTTCTAATTTCAGGTTGAAATATAACAATCAATGCTAAAGGTCCATACATAATAACATATTCAAGAAGTAATCCTACTGTCGTAAATCCACATACATCACTAACTATTTTTAAAACAATAATTATAACTACGCCTTTGAATAATAAGGTTAACTTAACACTATTTCTAATATTTTTTAAAATTATATAAAACATCAACCATACAATTGATATATCAATAACTTTTCTTAAAATTGTCAAAACACTTGTAACTGTAATTACCATAACATCTCTCCTAACTTTTATTTACTATCCTGATTAATAGTAGGAATTACAACTTCTGAAGGCGTTGAAGCATTATCACCATTAGGCGTAATTTGAGGTATAGACACATTATCACCAACAGGAGTATTTGATACAGGCTCTGCTGCATTAACAGAAGTAGTAGCCACATTTTCAACAACAGGTTCATTAACTACCGTAGTTCCTACTGGCTCTACCACAGGTTGTACAACAACATTATTTTCACTAGCACTAGATACAACTTCACTAGGTTGAGAAGAAATATCCTGACTAGAATTAGATGTAACCTGCTTATCTTCTCCACCACTAGAAGATGTCACTGAAGTAGTTTCAACCGGCGTAGTAGAAACAGGTTTAACTTCTTCACTAGGAGTATCACTAACAGGAGTTGTCGCAACTGACTCTTGAACTTCTTTTCCTATCTCATTAGATACTGAATTTGTCTCTTCACTAATAGAAGTAGCAACAGAAGCATCATTATTAGTGTCATTTACATTAGCATATTTTTCTTTTTCTTTTTTATTTTTTATTCCTTTTTCAGCTAAATAACCTATACACGCAAATATCAATATAAGACATCCTACTATCCAGACAATGTAAATAGGTCCATCCAAAGTATCTCTAAAAAAACCAATTATCGTATCCATAAAGAACCACCTTTCATTCTTTTATTCTCTATCTATCATAACATGATGAGTCATCTTTTTCAACCAAAGAACAAAATTTAAAGTTTAAATAATTAAACTAATTAAACTAATTAAACCAATTAAACTAATTAAACTAATTAAACGGTGCCGACTAAAGGACTCGAACCTTCGACCTACTCATTACGAATGAGTTGCTCTACCACCTAAGCTAAGTCGGCAAAAAAACTTTACTAATTTATTATAGCAAAGTTTTAAAAAATAGTCTATTCCGTTCTAAGAGCAATAACAGGATCTTTCTTACTAGCCATTTTTGATGGAATAAAGCCACTTAAAACTGTTAAGGTTACACTTATTATTAAAAGAATAATAGCATGTATAGGATTAAGATTAGCAACATTAGGAAGATCTGCTAAATTCTCTATAATAGAATTGATTGGGAATGTTAAAAGATAAGCTATAACAAGTCCTAAAACACCACTACATACACCAATAATAAATGTTTCAGCATTAAATACCCTAGTAATATCTTTACCTCTTGCACCCAACGCTCTTAAAATACCAATTTCTTTAGTTCTTTCAAGTACAGAAATATATGTAATAATAGCAATCATAATACAAGATACAACAAGAGAAATAGATGAAAATGCTATCAAAACATAAGTAACAGCATCCATAATACTACCAGATAAAGTACTAATCAAAGAAGCATAATCAGTATATAAAACTTGTTCATCAGCATCTTTATCATCATTATAACTATCTAAATAATCAGTAATATAATCCTTAGTATCAAAGTCTTTTGGATAAATATAAATAATTGAAGGAGTTACTTCAGCACCTAAAACCCCTAAAATACTATCTTTAGTAACAGTAGATGTTGTCTCATCAAATTCTTGTCCTGTTAAGACATTATAACTAACTTCCTTTTGTCTATTAACAATATCACTATCTTTATTTTTATTAATAACTGCATCTACCAAAGCTGAATTATAATAAATTCCTGACTGAGTCAAAGAACTCTTATCTTCTTTTCCCCTTATAATAGCACTAACTTTAACTGTAATTGCTTCACTACTATTATACATATCTTCATAATCTTTACTAGGAACAAAATAATTATTAATCTCATCATAATAAGTATCATTAGGAATTACTTTAAACTCTTTATTTAAGATATCATCAAAAGATATATTACTACTTGTATCAAACCCAAGTTGTTCTAAAATACCACTATCTAATTCATTTCTTGAATTAACCGCTATAACAACACCTGGATTATTACTGTCTATAGAACCTGCTAATATATCATAATTATCTTCTAGCATACTCTTACCATTAACTTTATCAGCATAAAGACTCCATCCCATAACACCAGTCATAGATGTAGTTGACATACTATAAGTTGTACTAGTAGGGACTAACCCATAGGTTCCATCATCATTTTTAGTAACAACATTTAAAGTCGTACCATATTCATAACTAATTGCAGAAACATTATCTTTATCCATAGATTCTATATAATCTACATAATCACTACTAATATTATTAAAATGCATCATCGTCTCTAAACTATTTTTTCTTGGATAAATAACATTTTTATTAGTATATTCTTCATGCTTATCTCTATCACTAGCCAGCTCTTGCATTACTTCTTCGTTAATATTCATCGCTTGCGTACTAATAGTAATAGGCATCTGTGATAAAGTATCCTCTTCATACTCATCTATTTTTTTTTGAAAACCATTAGATAAAGATAATATCAAAGCTATACCAATAATACCAATAGAAGCTGCAAAAGATGTTAAGAACGTTCTACCTTTTTTAGTCTTAATATTATTAAAAGAAAGCTTTAAAGCCGAACTATATCTAAGTACAGTCTTCTTAATAGTTACCTTATCTTTAGAATTTTCCTTATCTTTAACAGGCCTACTATCACTAAGAATTTTTCCATCTTTAAGTTCAATAATACGAGTAGCATAATCTTCTGCCAGTTCTGGATTATGCGTAACCATAATAACTAACTTATCTTTAGCAATTTCCTTAATCAAATCCATTATCTGAACACTAGTAACAGAATCTAATGCTCCAGTAGGCTCATCGGCAAGTATTATCTCTGGATCATTAACTAAAGCTCTAGCAATTGCAACCCTTTGCATCTGTCCCCCAGATAATTGATTAGGTTTTTTATGAGCATGATCTTTAAGTCCAACTTTATCTAAAGCTTCAAGAGCCTTAACTCTTCTATCTTTCTTCTTATAACCACTAAGTATTAAAGCCATCTCTACATTTTCTAAAACACTAATATGACTGATTAAGTTATAAGACTGAAAAACAAATCCAACACAATTATTACGATAATAGTCCCACTCTACACTCTTAAACTTCTTAGTACTTTTATTATTAATGATTAAGTCTCCACTATCATATCTATCTAGTCCTCCAAGAATATTTAAAAGAGTTGTCTTACCACTACCACTACTTCCTAAAATTGCAACAAATTCGCATTTTCTGAACTTTAAACTAACGTCATTTAAAGCATGTTGTACAAAATCTCCTGTCTTATAACTTTTATTTATATTTTTTAATTCAAGCATAAATTCCTCCCTTAATTGTCTCTATAACTATTATATACTATAATTTAATATTTTTATTTATTTTTTTGAAAGATAATGTTAAAATTAAAGAAAGGGAGGGATTAATATGTTAAGAAAAATATCTAAAAGCTTATTCCCTCTATGGCAATACTAGATTTGTATTGCCTTTTTTTGTGGAGGAGTATATGAAAACAGTATTTGATTATCAAAGAGAAATTATCAGTGAAATGAAAGAAAATGAATATTTAACTATTAATGAATTAAAAAAGAAAATAGGGATACCTTCATACCAAGAACGAAGTAATTTTCTAGAAGCTCTATATAATTTAGAATTAAAAGAAGGCATTTATAATATAAATAAAGGAACATACACCTTATTTCAAAAAAATCTATATAAAGTTGACTATGTTATACCTATTTCTAAAGGATTATATTTAAGAAGGTCTAAAGTAATAATAGATAAAAACATCAATAAAGGAAAAGTAATTCTACCGGACGATATTGTTATAGTAACTAATGAAAAAAATCCTAAAGTAATTAAAACCATAGGAAGAAACATGTTTTTCTTTAAAGACTATCTTTTAAAAGAATTAGATAAAAAAGATTTAACTTATAAACAAATTAAACGTCTTGCTATTGCAAGAAATGGACAAAAAATAACGCAATTAAAAGATTTATTACATAGCCTTGAAAGAGAAGGTAAGATTTACTCTCAAAATAATATTTTTGAAAAATGGCCAACCAACCTTGCTTTAACAAAATTAGAAACAGATAAAAATAACAGATTATATTTTTATTTAGACGGCAAAAGATATTATAAAGAAGGAGACGAACTAAATAATGCTCTAGAAGGAGATATTATTGCTGTTTCAAGAAAAGGAAAACATATTGCAAAAATTATTGAAAGAACAAAAGAAGAATTGATATTAGAAGTTGTAGAAATCGATGGGGTAAAACAATTAGAACCAATACTTTTACCAGGTAAAGGCAAAATAAAAGTTAGAATAAGTTCTAATGATATGAAACATCTTAAAATTGGTGATAGAATAAAAGCGAGAGTAAGTCTAACAAAAAGTGATGAATATTATGAAGCAGATTATATAAGTACAATAGGAAATATAAAAGATAATAATATAGATTTAATATCTATCGCTGCAAAACATGGATTTAATATAGAGTTTAGTGAAGAAGCTCTAAGAGAAGCTAGAAATATTCCTCAAACAGTAAATATAGATGACTACAAAGATAGATATGATTTTACCAAGAGATTTAAAACATTTACTATTGATTGTGATAATACAAAAGATATGGATGATGCAATTAGTATCATGAAAAACGAAAAAGGAAACTATATTTTAGCAGTGCACATTGCTCATGTATCTCATTATGTTAAAAGAGGTAGTGCCCTTAATAAAGATGCCTATGAAAGAGGATTATCGGCATATCCTGCAAATTCAGTTATTCCAAACCTACCAAAAGAATTATCCAATGGTATATGTTCTTTAAATCCTAACGTACCAAGACTAACAAGAACATGTATTATGGAAATATCTCCAAGAGGAGAACTACTAAACTATAAATTTGTAAATTCTATAATTGAATCTAAAAAGAAAATGTCCTATAGTGAAGTAAATAAAATATTAGATGAAGGAATTGTAAGTGATGATTATTTACCATTTGTAGAAGATTTAACTATTTTTAAAGAATGGTCTGATATTATAACAGAAAAAAGGAAAAGTGAAGGTATGCTAACATTTAAAGAACACGAAAATACTTTCATTGAAGATGAAAATGGTAATATTACTGGCATTGAAGAAAGAAATAATGGAACTGCCGGTAAAATGATTGAAAATGCTATGATTTTATTTAATTATTGCCAATCTTTATATTTAAACTTTATCATAGGAAAATCTATTAATAGAGTTCATGATTTACCAGATCAAGATAAATTAATGGAAGCATTTGACAAGATTCATAGTCTTGGATACAATCTACCAAAAATAAACTCTATGACAACATCACAATATATTCAAGCAATATTAAACATGTATCAAAATACTAAAGATTACCCTGTTATATCAGATATAATCTTAAAAGCATTACCAAGAGCTCATTACTCTATTTATCCAACAGGACACTTTGGCTTAGGTTTAGACTACTATACACATTCTACTTCACCAATTAGAAGATATCCAGATTTAAAGGCTCAACAAATAATAGATTCTTATGAACAAGGAAAACTATATGAAATAGAAGACAATAGCACTTTAGAAGCAATATGCGAACACTGTTCAATGAAAGAACAAGAAGCAGATGCTTTAGAAAGAGAAGTTGAACTTATAAAAATGTTAAATTATGTAGAAAGACACCTAGATAAAAGCTATTATGGAACTATAACAGATATAGATAAAGAAAGAGCCTATTTAAGAACAATAACAAATATTCCAGGTTATATTGATTATCAAGGTCTAGATGATATAAGATTTATAAAATCTAAAAGATATTTAAAAGATGAAAAAGATATGGTAGTTTTAAAAGTAGGTGATACAGTAAAAGTACAAGCTCATGATACTAATCATAAAGAATTACTAGTAGATTTTGATTTTATAAAAAATATAACTTTAGAACAACAAAATAAAAAAGGAGCTACTGCTCTTAGAAAAAGTTATGTTAAAAAAATATATTAAAAACAGTGAAAATCCACTGTTTTTTTATCCATTCAAATCCATAAATTCTTGATTTAAAGTTTGATATTTATTAGATATTTTATTAGCATCGCTTTTCTCTAATACATACCATCCCTTACGGAACATAAGTTCATAAACTTCTCTTTGTAATGAAGAATAAGTATCAAACATCTCTTTATATTCACCATACAAAGTTTCATTAGATGCTTCTGTTAAGCTAACAGCATAGTTTTTAACTAACTGTTTTAAAGTACTAAGTAATGAAGAAATATAATCTTTATCATTTAGAGTCATTCCTTTAGGAGTCTCTACTTTAGGATTACAAATTTGATTATTATTCATTGTTACCTCCTTCATTTAAGATATTTAAGATTTTACTAATATTACTTTGAAATACATTGCTAGCCTTACTAAGCATATCTTTAATTTCACTATCACTTACACTATTAATAGCATTACTAGTACTCTTATAAGCACCATAATTCCAATTAAACATATCACTTAGATAATCTAAATCTTTACAACTAATCATATTAGGCACTGCGCTAAAATTATTTTCCATATCTTTTCCTCCCAACATTAATATGGATAAAAAAGAAAAAACTATACATAAAGTATAATTTTATTTAATCGTCTTTAATCTGTGTTTAATATCTAAAATCAAATCCATAGGTGCATTATCCATTTTATTTAAAACAAGTAAAGCATCTTGTAACTTAGTCTTAACTGGTACATTATTTTTAATATTCTCAATCTCTTCATCTAAATTAAAATTTTTACTAGGATTTTGATCCATATAGTCTTTAATATATTGTTTAATATCTGCTAAAACATATTCTTTTAACTTATAAGAATCCATCTCCATAACTCCAAAGTATCCACTTATCATATATCTATAAACATCTTCTATTGTCATAACATCCCTCTATTCATTTACTTCAAGCTTATTTAATAATTTTAAAATAATTTTATCTACTTCTTCATCTTTACCTTTAAGACTAATTAAAAGCTTATTAGTTTTAGATGACTGAGGTAACATATAACCAGCCTCTCTAAACAAATCTTCTACCATAACTTTATTAGAATGAATTAAAGCTTTATATAAACGCTTTTCATCATCATTACTTGATTTACTCATAAGATATTTTAAAGTCTTAATCTGTTCTATCTTACTATCAGCAAGTTTAAATAATTCTCTAACGACTCTTTCATCTTTAACTTTTTGTTTAGGATAAACCCTAGGTAACATACTAATCGCCCGAGATGGACAAGCTGCGGCACAGTTTCCACATCCAATACATTTATCAAAATCTATTTGACCTGTCTCATTATCAGTCGCCCCAGTTGGACATACAAAAAGACATAAACAATCTTTAGTACATATTTTTAAATCACGATAAGCATGTCTTTCACTTTTCTCCATACTAGCACACCTCCAATATCTTAAGACTAGGAACACGACAAACAGGACAAACCTTAGGTGGTGTATCACCTATATAAACAAATCCACAAATATCACAAACCCATATCTTCGTATTTTTAATATAATCTATTCCCTTTTCTTTATAAGTATCAATTACTACTTTCATAATATTAGTACTTTTATTAGCCCAATTAACAACCCTTTTAGCACCTCTATCATCATATTCAGAAAAGATATCCATTGCCTTACTAAAGTTATTAATATCACTATTTACCATATTAACAATTTCATCTAAAATACCAGATTTATCTTCTTCTAAACCTTCATAATGTTTAGATAACTCTTTAAATAACTCTTTCTCTTCTTCTAAGTATTGTTTTTCACAACCCCTAGCCAAATTAGAACAAATTAAAGATATCTCATAGTTAGATAATTCTCTTAAATCATCATCTACTTCTTCTATTATCGCAACTTTAGCCTCTTCTTTTACTTCCTCTTTTTCTTCTTTAATCTCTTCAAATAAACTCTTAGGAGCCCCACAAGCTGGACATTTAAAGTCATCTGGTAAATCTTCAAACTTTACCTTTTCTTTAGCATCATCATAAATATAACCACAAATTGTACAACGATATTTTTTCATACTTCCCTCCATACATAAATCATATCAGACAAAACAAAATAAATCTATAACATTTAACCTTTAAACACATACTTTATCACCAATTTAATATTAAAAAGAGAACTTATACTTATATTAGAATATGTTCTCTTTCTATCTCTAATCATATCTTTTACCACTAACTAATGGCTTTAAAACTCTAACCTTAACATTCGGAATATCTGTTTTAGGAATAGAATCTATATCTATATTTTCAAAAAGATAAATTTTATCTAACAACTCTTTATCATTACTACTTTTTAATATATTAAATAGCTCTAATTCATTAAATCTATACAAATCATCATAAGTAATATAACCTCTATCTATAGATAATTTTGTTATAGTAGCAAGTAGTTGCATCATATAATAATCTTCATTAGTATGACAATATAAATCTATAGTTTTACCAACATCTATTATTTTAGAAACAACACCTCTATTATTAAAGCCAATCTCATCTTCATTATCTTCGTTTTTAAATATTTTAACATCACTAATAATATTTTTAATATTTTCTTTAGAAATATTTTTAGTCCAACCTATACCAGTTAAAATAACTCCATCTAATCTATCAACACAACATTTAGGTCTATCATTATCAACAATACTAAATTTCTTAAAATTAATAACATCATCTACATCTATATTATCTTCTTTTAAACATTCAAGTAAATACTTATCGTTTTTAATTATATTCTCTGTAAGTTCTTCCGTACTTTCTTGTTTTTCATAATCTTCATTCATATAATCTATAACATGTGAAAAACAAGGAGTTGCAACATCATGAAACAATGCTGCTACAGTCATAGTCTTATCTTTAGTTACTTTATAAGTTAATAAAGCTGTTGTAAGAGAATGAGCAAATCTACTAACATATTCGCTAAAATCATAAACACTTTTAGACGCAAAGTCCATTCCACAAAAATATCCCACTTTCATTAATCTATTTAAAGATGGACATTCAAAATACTTTCTAAGAAATAATGGCATATTCTTATAATCTAATTGTTCTAAATAATACTGTAATGACATATAGAACCCTCCAAAAAAATTATATCATACCGCGGACGCTGTCCGCAACCTAAAAGAGGGCCTCAAAAATATGAAGTCCTCTTTCTTATATACAAAACACATTGATTTCAACTGGCTATATAGTTATAATAACTATTTAAAAAAAACGATTAATCGGAGCCTCGGTATTTAAACTCTGCTCCCGAGCTATCAGAAGAAAGTCAGGTGTGTTTTGTAATGAATATTATAGAGTGGAAACAAGATAAAATCAAGGGTATTTTATCAACATTTGATAGAATAATTATTAAAGGTTATTCTCGTCAATTATCTAACATTAAACAAATGGGATATTTTTTATCACATAATAATGTGCTTTTAAAAGATTTTGGTACTTATGCAGAAAATGTAACTAAATCTTTATGTTCTCATATTGAAAGTCTTGCCTCTAATAATAATAGACCATATAAATTTATATATGGTAACAATGAAGATAAAGGAAATATTGCAAGACAAATATTAGAAGAAAATCCTATTGAAGAAGGTTTAATTTGTATACTTTCAAATATTGAAGTGTGTTCAACTATGAATATTTTTAAAAATAAATTAAATAAAAAATTAGAGTTAAAATGGGATAAGAGAAAATGTAAATATTATTATTTATATTATTTAGACAGAGATTTTGGATTTATGCACATAAAAATACAATCTTGGTTTCCGTTTATGGTTCAAGTTTATATTAACGGTCATGAATGGTTAAAACAACAATTAATAAAAGAAAATATGAAGTTTGAAATGTATAATAATTCTTTTTCATATATAGAAGATATTGAAAAAGCACAATCTATTGCAGATAAAATTGTTGACTCTAAAATATCAGATAAGTTTGATGCAATGAATGAATACTCCCCGCAGCAAGCTACGGGGTATCTTCCCAAAGCGATGTTATTTTTGCTGTTGAAATTTCAAATATAACTGCTTGTATTCCGCATCTTGTTTACCTTGATTTTTTACATATTCTTTTATTACCGATTCATTTTGATTTTTTCCTACTGTAGCCACAAAATAACCGTCTGACCAAAACTGTCCTCCCCATAGTTGTTTCTTTACTTGAGGACATTCGACAAAAATTTGTCTTGCTGTTATACTTTTTATTATTTTCACTATTTTACTAGGTGCATAGTTTGGTGTGCTTTGAACTAGAAAATGTACATGATCTTTATCCGTACCTATTTCTAGAAAAACAATATAATCATAACGTTTCTCTATCTCAAGACAAATTTGTCGAAGATGTTCATCCACTGTTTCATCAAATACTACACGACGGTATTTTGCTGGACATACAATGTGGTAAACAAGATTGCTTACGTTGTGCGACAAATATAGATATTGACTATCTCCCATAACATCGCCCTCACTTCGTATTTATAATACTACGTTCGGCCTTACGTTGCAAGCAACGGGGAATTAAACCCTAGACTAATGACCATGCACCGTATGGTCATTAGTTATTAAAAATATGCCATGTTCATTTTGAATAGCAAAACAGGTATTATATAAATCTAATACTATACCATTACCTGTTCCTAACATTATAATTTCAGTCATTGCTCACCACCTCTACTTTGTTTTCTTTTAAAAATTCTGGATATATCATAAGTCCTCCTCTTTCCAAGGCATTATTGTTAATTTAGGCCATTTTTTCTTCCATTTATTTACCTTTTTTATATAATCAGCTTCAGTAAAATCTGTCTTTACTGGTCTTATTACCATATTAAACAAATCATTAAGTCCATATGGAGCATCTACTATTAAGTTATTATTTTCTAGTCTTACTCCTATACAAGTTATGGTAGTTTCCCATCTACTAACTGCATCTTCAACACTTGTATATGGCATTCTGTTTTCATTATACTTTTCGTTATACCATATATGTACTCTTGCTTCGTTTTTTACATCTAGCTTTATATTTAAATCGCTTAACAATTCTTCTACATATTTAATAACTATATCTTCTTTCTCATAAGAGATATCTTCATCATAATAAACGATATCATAGTCATTTATATTAGCATCTATCCTAAGCCCGTGAAGATAGTTGAAGACTGTTTGATTGATACATCCTGCTCCTACATAGTAGTTTTTTAAATTAGACTTTTCTAAGCGTTTTAATACTTCTTTTAAAGTTTCATTCTTAAACAATATTTCTTCTAAGTCTTTTAATTGTTCATTTAAATTTTTACTCTTCATAATACTCCTTAATGTCTTATTTTATGAATTAATTTTATTAAATAATAGATAGGAGATGTCTTTATTTCAAACTCACCTATTAATTCTTCTACAAAGCCATTGAATCCTGTCTTAAATTCATAGATACCATAATCTTTATCATTTTTATCAAAATTACCGGGAATACCATAAAAATTATATCTTGCAAATCCATGTTCTATACCATATTTAATCATTTCCCATTGAATTAGATATTGAGAATTATACATCATAAACTCTTCATAGTTGCCACTTGATAAATAGATTATTTCAGGATTAGTCATAATAAACATAGAACCTGATAGAGTTATAACATTTCCATGTTCTTTTTTGATAGCTTCAGCTTCTTTAATTCTTTTATTTATAGCATTAATGGCATCATTTATAGATTTTCTCTTACCATCATTATATTTAGCATCTGATAATTTGGCTAACTCATCTTCCTTTTCTTTTTTCTCTTTATTTAAAAGTTCTAGATGTTTATTTAAATCTAATTTAGTTATTAAATATTTTATCTCATCTTTAGGCTTAAATAAGTCATACATATTCTCAAAATATGCTAGATTTCTAATGTCAAAACCTTTTCTTTTACCTGTCTCTTCCATTATTTTATAGAACTCTTTTAAGTCCTTTTTTTCTAGTTCTATTATCTCTATACCATTTTTTTGAGTTTTTCTAATCGTATTTCTAGTATTAGGTTTCATATTTTTTAAAACTTCATCTTCAGATTTATCTTTAATATCTAAAACATACATCCATGATACTTGTTCTCTATCATCTAGTGGAAGTAGTTTGAAGCCTAAAGACTTTATTTCTTCAACTATTTTAGTATTATCAATTCCATTTTCTACTACTTCGCCTTTACCATTACGTTCTTTATTTATGACATAGGGATCAATTCTTAGAACGTAACCTTGATGTTCTTTGACGAACGCTGTTAGTTTATTTAAAAATTCTTTTAAAGTTTTTTCATCATTATAATCTACTAAAGGTCCACGTAGAGCATAGAATTCATACTTGTTAAAATGTCTTTTCTTGCCTACTAAAAGAGTCGCTCCTACTAATTTATCATTATCATATAGCCCTAGATAATAAGAAGTCCAACCATTTAATTCCCTTAGTTTACCTATTTCTTCTGTTTGCATAAAAGTTCTATAAGGACTTTTTTTAGCATAGTCGGCAAAAGTTTTAACATCTATTTCTTTTAATGTCATTTTATTTCCTCCTAAATTTATTAGTTATCTTATTTATTATTTTACTACCAAATACTTCTTCTATTAAATTAAATTTATGAGCGACAAAGAAATATACTAATACACCAATAAGAGCATAAATAGCGATAATTGGAATGTTTAATAGTCTTACTGATGATGTAATTGGAATTATTAATTTTAATAATGATAGTACTACTAGCATAGCGATATCTGCTATAATGATTTTACCTAATAGTTTAACAGTTGGCATATAACTTACACCACATTTTCTTTTTAAGAAGATTAAGCATAAAATAATTCCTACAGCATAACCAAGTATTGTGGCAGTTATAGAACCATAAACAGGAACGAAACCAAGATTATGGAAAAGGTTGATTAATGGAATATTTAATACTAATTTTATTAGAACACCTACAACAAGAGAGATTAAAACTTCTTTATAGTATTTTAAGACTTGAACTATTGATACTAAAGCTGTATAAGTTGATATTGTTAAAGCGACAAAGACAAAATATTTTATAATAACAGCACCATATTCACTATTATTACCATAGAATACTTCCCAGACTGGATCTGCTAAGAATGATAGTCCTAAAGTCATAGGAACTGATATGAATAGTAAGACTTGAAGAGTTTGATTTATCTTATGATGAATATCTTTTTTATCCTTTTTTACTGAAGCTGATGTAAGGTTTGGAATTAAGCTTACAATAATACCAGTTGAGATAGAGACAATAATCATATTTATTTTATTACCCCAAGTAGAGATTACACTCATAATATTTTCAGCATTTCTAGTTGTAAGCCCGACATCATTTACCATTGTTTTGACAAGAGTTGTCATGTCAATAAAGTCATAACATGATTTAAAAACATCTATCATAATAAAAGGTAAGGCATACCAGAATATTTTTATTAATATTTCTTTAGTTTTAATTACAGGTTCATCTACTTCAAGAGTCTTTTCATGAAGTTGTTTTTTGTTTTTTCTAACCTTATCTAATAGATAGAAATAAGCGAAGATTGCTCCTGCTGTCGCACCGAATACAGCGATTCCCACTCCTGTTTGTAAAGAAAGATTAAAGACATTAATAGCAAGAAAACTTCCTGCTACTATAATAATTACTCTTACTAATTGTTCTAGTACTTGACTAATAGAAGGAGGTGTTATAAATTTGTGGCCTTCAAGGTAGCCTCTATAGATACTAAGAGTTGGAACGATTAGAATAGCAGTAGCGATCACTCTTACTACCATTGTTACATCTTCAATAGTATTGCCACCTTCTAAATCACCAAGAATCGCTCTTGCAATTGATGGGGCAAAGATAAAAAGAATTATAAAGATAGTAATACCCATAATTATGGCAATCTTACGTCCTAATTTAAAGGCTTTTTCTTTGGCATTATAATATCCTAAAGTTTGATACTCACTAATTATTTTACTAATAGCATTAGGGATACCAGCACAGCTTAGTGATTGAAATAAATTATAGATTGTATAGGCATATCCATATAAGGCTCCACCACTACCACCAATAATGGCATAAAATGGTATTACATAAAGCATACCTAGTATTTTACTACCTACGATTCCAAGTGTTGCGATAAAAGCTCCATTTAAAAAGGAGTTTTGTTTTAATTCTTTATTTTTCTTTGTCTTTATTTTTGCCATCTTAAGTCCTCCAATTTCTTTAAATATAATACCATATTATTGAAAAGTTTTAAAGTAACTTGTATAATTAAAGAAGATAGAGGTGATTTAATGGAACTTAGAGAATTAACAAAAAAAGAATTTGATGCTTATGCTCTAAATCACCCCTTAGGTAGTTTTCAACAAACAAGTTCTTGGGGGAGATTTATGGAAGGAGATAAATTCCATGCTTATTATGTTGGAGGATTTATAAAAGAGAAAATTGCAGGAGCAAGTTTACTTTTTTCTTATGAGAGAAAAAAAGGTAAGCGAATTTTCTATGCACCACGTGGTTTTTTAATTGATTATAAGAACGAAGAATTATTAAAGGAGTTTACGGAAGAAGTTAAAAGGTTTATAGTAGAAAAACATGGGGTATTCTTAAAAATTGACCCTTATATTTTAGTGAGAGATAGAGATAGTGAAGGAAATATAATAGATGGTGGAGTTTATAATGATTTTGTAGAAGTTAATCTTACTAATGCAAATTTTATAAAGGTTAGTGATAAAATACAACCTAAATGGCTTAGTAGAATTAATTTAAAAGATAAAACTATCGATGATGTTTTTAAGAATTTTAGTCCTAAAGCAAGACAAACAGTTAGAAGAAATGAAAGACTTGGATTTAAAATACGTGATTTTGATTTTAAAAATATAGATAAGTTTATAGACATTATCAATGAGGAATCTAAAAAATATCATATTATTTCTCCTACAAAAACCTTCTTTTTAGATTTAAAACAAGCTTTTGATGGTAATATTAAATTTATGGAAGTTTATTTTAATAAGGATGAAGTTATTAACAATATTAAGAAAATGATTTTTGATATTAATGAACAAAGAGAAATTAGAATTAATAATTATCATAGCTCAAAGATGACAGAAGAGTATTTTGTTAATAAAGAGTTAGAAGATGAAGATGAGATTAAAAGATTGGAAAGTTTAAAAGAATACTTTTCTAAATGTAGTGATGATGTTAGCATGGGTATTTTTATGTTTATAACTACAGGTAATGAAGTTGTAGCATTAAATGGTGGTATAGTAGATGAATATAATAAATTAGATGCTTCTTATACTCTTCATTATGAAATGATTAAGTATGCAATTGATAATGGTTATAAGTATTATAATTTATATGAAATTGGTGATATTACGGATTCTAATAATAAATTAAAAAACTCATACAACTATAAAAAGAACTTCGGTGGTGAAGTTGTTGAATTAGTTGGAGAGTATGATTTAGTAATTAATCCTAAATATACTGATATGGCAAGAAAATATTTTCCAGAGTATTTAGGTGTTAAAACTATATTTAAATAATTTTCACATCTGATACTTTGACATTAGTATAAAAATATGATATTATGTATTTGTCAAAGAAATTGACATAAAATAAAAATGAATACATCTATTAGAATAGATGCTTTCATAAAATTGGACTTATAAATGCATCTAATTCCAGGAGGAATCAGATGCATTTATTTATTGTAAATCAAAGATATTACTATAAATAACAATAGGAGGATTATTGTGTAGAATTCATTGTTGTTTTTCTTATCCATAGTCCTTCCCCTTTCTACAATTTTAAAGTTATAGAAAGTCATCTAATTCCAAATAAATGTATTCATATATAGTATAGCATTAAACCCGTATCTTTCATAGTACGGGTTTTCGTAAGTATATTTTTGTCCTTTTAATAATAAATTATCATAGCAGAAAAGCAATAAATCTGTTCTTCGCCACTAGGAAAAGAACTAACGGCATATTTAATATCTACAACTTCTCCATCTAAATCATCTAAAAACTCATTCATGGCTTTTTGTAAATCACTTTCATCTTCATAGTCAAATATTTTTACTTTCATAGAAATATCACAGCCTTTCTACTCTATTTTAAAATACTTTATCCACAAAAAATGTGGAAAAAAAGCAAAGAGAATTATAAACACCACCTTTGCTTGTTCAAAACTATTTTACAACTATATTTACTATTTTACCTTTGATAACAATAATCTTAACTATTTCCTTACCTTGAGTAAATCTTTTTACATTGTCTTGCTCTAAGGCTTTTTCTTTAACTACGTCTTCACTATCATCAACATTTATTGTTATAGTAGCACGTACTTTACCATTTACTTGAACTGCAATTGTTTTTTCAGTTTCTACAAGTTTAGATTCATCATATGTAGGCCAACTTTCATATGCAATAGTTTCTTTATGTCCTAATAATTGCCAAATTTCTTCAGAAATAAATGGTGCAACAGGATTTAATAATTTTATAAAATCTTCAGCATATTTACGTGGAAAACATCCTTCTTTATAGACTTCATTTATAAAAATCATCATTTGGCTAATAGCAGTATTGAAATTTAAACTTTCATAATCATCAGTAACTTTTTTTACAGTCTTATTAAATATAAAATCTAAATTAGGGTTTCCTTGTTCTACTATTTTATCACTATTATATAGTCTCCATATTCTGTCTAAGAATTTTTGTGCACTTTCAACTCCATTATTATTCCATGGTTTATCTGCTTCTATTGGTCCCATAAACATTTCATATACTCTAAGAGTATCTGCACCGTATTTTTCTATTATATCATTAGGATTTATTGAATATTTAGGATATCTTTTACCCATTTTTATACCATTTTCTCCTAAAATCATTCCCTGATGAACTAATTTTTGAAATGGTTCTTCTGTAGGAGCAATATGTTTTTCATATAAATATCTATTCCACATTCTTGAATAAAGAAGATGCCCTACCGCATGTTCTGGTCCACCAACATATAGATCTACTGGCATCCAATGTTTTAATAATTCTGGATTTCCTATTTCTTTATCATTTTGTGGATCTATATATCTAAGAAAATACCAACTTGATCCAGCTGACCCTGGCATAGTTGATGATTCCCTTGTAACTTTTTTCCCATGATAAGTAGTATTTATCCAGTCTGTCTTCTTTTGTAGTGGAGAAGCACCTGTCTTACTAGGAGTATAATCATCTAATTCTGGTAAAATCAATGGCAAATCATCATCATCTAATGCGTATGGTGTCATATTTTCATCATAAACTATTGGTATTGGCTCACCCCAATATCTTTGTCTAGCAAAGATCCAATCTCTTATTTTATAACTTATTTGTCGATGTCCTAATTTATTTTTTTCTAAATATTGGATTGTTTTTTCTATAGCTTCTTCTTTTTTATTAATTCCTTCTAGAAGCGGAGAATTAATATAATTTCCTGAACCAATATATGCTTCTTTATCTATATTACCTCCTTCAATTACAGGGATAATATCTAAGTTATATTTTTTAGCAAATTCATAATCTCTTTCATCATGAGCAGGTACTGCCATAATTGCTCCTGTACCATAGCCAACTAAAACATAATCACTTATCCATATAGGCACTTTTTTATTAGTTAATGGATTTATAGCATAGGCTCCTGTAAACACACCTGTTTTTTCTTTGTTTAACTCTGTTCTTTCTAAATCTGATTTTCTTTCACAGTTCTCCTTATATTTAAGAACCTCTTCAAGTTTTTCTTTACTAGTAATTTCTTTAACAAGCGTGTGTTCTGGTGCTAAAACACAATATGTAACTCCAAATATAGTATCAGGTCGTGTTGTGAATACAGATATTTTTTTATCAGAATTTTCAATAGTAAATTCTATTATAGCTCCCTCAGATTTACCAATCCAATTCCTTTGAATTTCTTTAGTTGAATCAGGCCAATCTAAATCGTTTAATCCTTCTAATAATTTATCTGCATATTTTGGAATATCTATAACCCACTGCTTCATGTTTTTTCTGACAACAGGATATCCACCTCTTTCACTCTTACCATTTATTACTTCATCATTAGCTAAAACTGTTCCTAACTCTTCACACCAGTTAACTGGCATATCTTTTAAATAAGCTAGTTTATCTATAAATAGATTCTTAAATATCCATTGTGTCCAGTGATAAAATTTGGGATCACATGTAGAAATCTCTCTATCCCAGTCATAAGATAATCCCATTAAATATAGTTGCTTTTTAAAAGTATCTATATTTTTATATGTAAAACTAGCTGGGTGATTACCCGTTTTTATTGCATATTGTTCTGCTGGTAATCCAAATGCATCGAATCCCATTGGATGAAGAACATTATATCCCTGCATTCTTTTCATTCTAGCAACTATATCGGTTGCCGTGTATCCTTCGACGTGCCCGCAATGTAAGGCTACTCCTGAAGGATATGGGAACATATCTAATACATAATATTTCGGTTTACTAAAATCCCAAATATCTGTTTTAAAAGTTTTATTTTTCTCCCAATATTTTGACCATTTTTTTTCTATATTCTTAAAATCATACATAGTTTATCTCCTCTCTTTATACACCATATCATCTGATATGGAAATCTCATTTTCATAACTTTTAGTATTATATTTATATTCTTTTATTTCATTAATTATATTCTTAACTAATTTTGTTGCTTCTTCTTTATCAAAAAATACTGATATTGGATATATTTTTAAAGCTCCTAGGCTTATATTTGTTCCATTATATTTATAACTTCTTGAAGAAGTGAAAGTAAAATTAATTAAATTGTTCTTTGCTTTATCAAGTATAAATTTACTAAAATCAACATTGTATTTTTTAATAAATTCTATTTCTGTTGATGGTAATTTAATTATTTTCTCTATTGAAAGAGTTTTATATTGTGGCGGTTTTATAATAAAAAACGTAACTAAGCCATTTGACTTATGGTTAAGTACACATACTCCTTCTTCTTTTAATAATAACTCTCTAATACGATAAGTTCCTTCAAACATATTAATATATATTTCTTGAAATCCCTTTATACCTAATGACTTTAAACATACAAGTGCTCCAATTGCCCCGCTACTTGATCTTGTTAGCTCTAAAGTAGAGTTATAAGGATTATAATTTCCATAGTGTAAGTCTTTTAATTCTTTATTTTCCGCACTATTTAATAAGGAAAAATCATTATTGCTTTTAACCATAAACAAGCTTGAGATGTATGGACAAAAGCCAGTTTTATGAAAATCAATACCAACTGAATCAGCATATTTTACTTCTAAAGCATATTTTTTTAATTCCATGATCGGTTTTAATGCTTTTTTAGTTGTATGAAAATCCTTAAAAAATAATAATATCCATCCTAGTACAAAATCAACGTGAATATGGGGAGAATAATTTAATTTATATTTTTTAATTATTCTTTTATTTAAATTATATATTTCTTTTATTGGGTCTATAATTAAATCGTTTGTACTGCCACCATTTAAATTATATCCGAGAAATACCTTTCCTTTTTCTATGTTTTCTTGAATTGTTTTTTCAGCTTCTGCTAAATTAATTTGACCATTTGATAAGCAAGAAATTTCTATACAATTATCCGAACCGATTCCTAACCAGTCACACACTTGGTAATGACAAGGATGGGCATGTTTACTTGTAATCATAAAGTATTTGTTTGGGCTACAGCCACTTTTGCTTGTATTACTATCGGCTTTTTTTAAAGCTATTTTTGTAGCATAAAGATTAGTGCCCTTCCCACCAAATGTAAATATTCCTCTACTTTTTTTGTAATCCCAAGCCATTAAATCAGACATATATTTTATAACTTCAAATTCACTTGCAATTAAATATCCTGCATAGGTATCTTGAGCAAAATTCGGATTAAATAAATTTGTATAAGCAACTGTAGCTGTTGATAATAAATTTACTGGTGGAATTACATTAATCATTGTACCAGGATTATTCCAGTTTGGTATGCATTGGTACAAATAAGATATTTCTTCAAAAACATCTTCAGGCTTTTTTGAATTATAATTTAGTTTTTTGTCTTTTATATAATCTTGATAATTTAAATCAAAATTTCCTTTTGTAAAAGGAAAACTAAAATTATAATATTTAGAATTTATATCATCTATTAATTTAATATAATTATTAAGTATGTTAACATTGCTATTTTTATAAGTACCAAAATAAACATCTTTTTTCATTTTTTTATTTTCTCCTCCAATTTATATTTTTTTATATATTTTTCAGATAATTTAATATATTGTGATGCAGCTTCAAATAAACTTTTACTATTCAAAAACTCCAAAATCATTGTTTCTGTTTCATTTAAATCTAACTTTTTTAATTGATAATCTATGTGTTTAGATAAATTAACTGGATATTTTCTTTTATATATAAATAACCACTTAAGGAATAAATTTCTCGTTTTATACAAGTGATCTATTAAATCTCTATCACGGTTCTTAGTTAACAAATATACTCGTTTATTATATACCTCTAATCTTTCTGTTATTACTTTTAATCTATTTTTTCTTAATGATTCGCTATAAAATGGATAAAATTCTTTTTGTACTATATCTTCCATAGGTCTTTTTCCAAATAGTACTATACTATTTTCATACAATGCACCTATAAGCATCTCTAGTGAATCATATGATGCATCTGTTTCTTTTTTATTAAAATTTGGGATAGTATATGGTAATAATGTTATATCAAATGAAATAGTTGGTAATTTAATATAAAATTCTATTCTATACCCAATATGATCAACATAAACTGTAGGCTCTTTATCTTTAAAATCTATGCTTGTTTTTTTTACAATATTAATTATTTCCTTGGGTGACATCGTTTCTAGTTTATCAGTATAGGCAATAATATCAATATCTGAAACTCCTTCAATAAACACATCATTATATGTACTAGAGCCATAAACTAAAGCTGCTTTTATTTCTAAATCATGTAGATCATTCTTTAAATAGATAATTAGTTTAGATAGCTCCAATTTATATTTTCTTAGAATTTCATTTTGTAATATACTCTCATTATTCATTTTTATTTTTCCATTTCTTTTCGATTTTCTCAATTTTTTCCATTTTTACAACATCCTTTCTTTTTATATATTCTACCTACAATATCATAACTAACAAGTATTAAAGCCATTATTAAAACAAATCCTACCATTAATTGCATATAGAAATTATCTAATAAGGAGACAATTGTTACTACCAGGGATATATCAAAGGCACTGACTAAACTTATTATGTTTAATAGTTTTTTATAATTAAGTTTATCAATATCTAGATTGTATTTATTAATCAGGTAATTAACTTCTATAGGTTTCTTTCTTCTCTTATCTTTTTTAGATTTTCTAACTATAAATATTTCATAAACTATAAATACTAAGAGAAAAGTCATAATAAATAATATTAATTCTTCTACCATAAAAAGCACCTCCAAATAAAAATAGATTTCTATTAATAAGGACGAAAATATCCGTGGTACCACCTTATTTCATAGAAATCTATGCACTTTAAATCGTTATATCGGACTTATCCGTAAATGTTTAATGTTGTCAAGTTCAAAAAGTTATTTTATTTGTTTCCACCAACCACAAACTCTCTTTTAAAAATATACTTTTTTACTACTACAACCACATTTAGAAAATCTAGTATTATTATACGAAATATTAATAGGGATTGCAACTATTTTTTATTTAGGCAGCAAAAAAGAGTAAATTTCTTCGCAAAGAAAATCTGATATAATTATTACTACAGAATAAGAAAGGATGTAGTAAT
>CALVQY010000011.1 GCA_944358355.1 uncultured Bacilli bacterium
ATACACTATTGGTCGTACTTTTATATATACTTTTTCCTTATTTTTCAATGCCTTAACTAAAACTGTCCGTTACTCAGCTAACATATATGGATTATCTATTGTTCCATCGCCAATTAGTGTACAGTTTTCAGTTGTCAGATTGATAACTGGACGCACAGCGCCGTTATAATTCACATAGTTGCTATACAAGCTGTCAATCTCAAACCAAACACGAGCATCACCATCAACAAAGTCGGACGGTGTCATACTCCAATAAGATAGCCCAGATGCTCCTGGATTTAAATAACTATTTCCGACTACTCCGATATTTTCTCCGGCATAGACTAGCTCATCGGCTGCTATAAGCCCAGCTTTTAATCTATAACTTCCTCCATAACTTTCACTTGTATCAGGACATATAAAACTTGGTGCATTATCTTTGGAAAAATTATATCTTGCTTGTCCTAATCTATCATAACTTGAAAAAATATTCATACCAAATGTTTCATCATATCTATATCCACTACTATCACTACAGTATCTTCCTAATATTACTTTACTATCATATAAACTATTACTTCCTAACGTATTATTATACCATGTATCTACTTCTTTCTTTATATAACTATCTGTTCCATTATCATAGGTATATCCACTATATTTAGCATCATTACCACTTAAATTATATGGTGTACTGCCAACTCCACATAATAAATTTCCTGAACCTCCTATATTCATATGAGATATTTCTCCTGTACTTATATTTACACAATTATTATAAGTAAGTCTTATACTGCCATCACCATTTACTCTTATTATCTTCCAGTACATCTTTTCTCCTTTAGATGCTATCTTTAATGGCTGACAATATTCCTCATTACTTTCAACTTCTATACAACTCTCTTTTGTTTGAAAATATAAACCATTACTACCATACACATAATAATCTTCATCATATGTTCCAAATACTAAGTTATTATTATCTATATCTCCTCTATAATAATATGTTGTTCCATCTTCATCTTCTGCACTATATAAACCATTTGTTATATAATCAGGATTTACTTCTGAAACTCTATACTGTTTTCCATTACTTGCATAATTAAACATTTTTGGTATCTCAGTCTTTAATTCATTATCACTTAATATCTTATTTAAGACTAAGTTACTTGTATTTCCTGCCTTATATTCACTACTTTCTACTATTATCCTTTTATCAATCATTCCTAAATAATTTATATTTAGTGTTACTATAAATATAAACACTAACATTAATATCTTCTTTATTCTTTGCATAAAAACTTCCTCCTATTTTTAATAAGCCTACCCAATTATTTATATTTTATACTATTTAAATTTTAACACATAAAGTCCTATATATCAAATATTTTGACACATCAAAAAGAACAGAATACACTTATCCTGCTCTTATATCATAATGAAAGAAAGTATTATTAATGTTTAAACTATCATTTAGGTAATTCCCCCCCCCCAGGTAACAGATTGTAAACCAGTGATAGATGCATGTAGATTGACGAATTATTTTACCCCAGAATTGACGAATTATTTTACCCTGGAAATTAAAATTAGCCATATCTACTACTTCCCTTCTTTTTCCTATCTTTTATACTTACATTCTATCACAGTAAACCTGTTGTTGTCTATCTTTTTTATTTACCATCTATCAAAACCAAATACTAATCATATCTATGAACTAACCGCTTCATTAAGCATATTAAAAAAAGCATTCATCCCTTTATTAAAAGCAGTTTCTATTAAGTAAGATAAATCAAGTCCTAATTTTGAGACCTTATTATCATAATTAACTTTATCTTTATTAAGATAATCTTTAATCGTTACATCCTTCCCTTCTTTTATATCTTCTTCATATTCCTTTATCTGTTCTTCACTTAACATATTTTCTCTATTTCTCGTATATTCATTATATCCACTCACTTGCATAAAATACAAAACAAAGAAAAGAAAAACTAAAATCAATACTATTAATCTTATTATATTAAGCTTAGTCTTAGTCATTATTAATCACCTCTGTTAATACTTCACTTAATACTAATAATGTTTCATAAACTTCATCTATTGTATTTTCAGGTCCTCCTATTTCTATTAAAATAACTCTATTAGAAAAGTCTTGATTATAAACCCCATTTACTCCTTCTCCAGCTTTTTCATATATACCTTTAGATAATCCTGGCACTTTAGTATTTATTAACTCACTTATTCTATTACTAAACTCTAAATTACTTTGATAATTAGGATTTTCTAATCCTACTAAGAACATAACTTTAGCATAATTCTTATTATTATAATTTAAAGTAGTTTTATCATAACCTATAGAATCTCTATGAATATCAATAAAATACTCTAAAGTAGGATTATTCTTCTTAGCTTCTTCCATTAAAACTCTACTAGCCTTATAACTCCCTGCATAATTTAGTCCTAAGCTACTTCTAATACTACTAATAGTTTGTTCTTCTATTAAGACACTAAAACCATTCTTTTCTAATTCTTCTTTCAAAACATAATCAGATAACTTAACTGTTGGCATAACACTATATTCTGCAAAAGAAGTTGGTGTATATTCTTCTGTATCATGAGAATTATATAAATATATAGTAGGAGAAGTATTTTCTATATTATTTACTTTCTTAACTTTTTCTTCTGTTTTAACATCTTTAGTTAACCCTTTAAAATTAGTATCTAAAATAGAAAGAGGATCAGATAAATCCAAATCTATTAACTTTGTCATAATTCTATGAAAATAACTATAATTAGATTTACTATTAATAATAAAAGGATTATTATTTTCTATTAGAAAAGTTACTAACTCTTTATTTTGATAAGGAAGATTATATTTAGATAATACTTTAATAGTTATTAAAAATGAGAAAAAGACACTAATAAAGAAGAAAATAACTTTAAATTTTATTTTTTTATGTTTTTTATTCTTAGATACAAATTTCTTCTTCATAATAAAAATCTCCTTTATTACATAGTAATAAAAGAGTCCTTAAAATTATGTCGAATTAGTTTAATTCTAAGCTTTTATTTAAAGCTTTAGATAAAAGTTCACTCAACTTAGTAATAACAAAATCTATTTCTTTAGGAGTAACTAAAAGATTATATCCTAAAGGTGTTAATACTTCGGTTATTAAAGCTTTAATCTCATCATCAGATAAATCTCCAATAAGCCCCATAACTTCTTTTCTTTCTTCTTTATTTAAAGTCTTATCATGATCTTTATAATTTCTATTAATAGTAGGAACTAATTTTAATTTTTTATTATTAATATTTTCTTTTTCATAAGAAAAATGTCTAAAAATATAATTAATAGTATTACTTACAATCGTTGTAGCATCAACAACTGTAGGAATTCCTATAGCAATAACTGGTAGGCCTAAAGCTTCTTTACTTATTTCAAATCTATTATTTAAAAGCCCACTTCCAGGATGTATCCCTGTATCAGTAAGTTGAATTGTTTTATTAATACGTTCAAGACTAGATGCTGCTAGAGCATCTATAACTATTAAAAAGTTAGGTTTAACTTTCTCTATTACTCCTTCTATTATTTCTTTAGTTTCAATACCAGTAGTCCCCATAACTCCTGGTACTATTGAAGAAATAACACGATATTTTTTATCTAAAGGAAGTCCTAATTCTACAATCTGTCTTGTTATTTTAATAGAATCTATTGTAAGAGGTCCTAAAGCATCAGGTGTCGCTTTTCTATTACCTAAACCTACTATTAAGACACTATCACTATTTTTAATATTAATACTCTTAAGTAAATCTTTTAAAGCTTTTATCGTAACATCTAATAGTTTAGCAAAGTTATTTTCATCAGTAACATCATCAAAGTAAATAGTCTTATAAATCCCTTCTTTTTTATCTATAATCTTCGCTCTATCTTTATCTAATTCTATTGTTTCTATTTTAATATCATCATAAACTTCTTCATATCTCTTATAGTCTTTAATATTACTTAAATGTTCAACAATCAAATCAGTTCTAATTCTATATTTACTTAAATCTATCTCATGCATAATAACAATCACTATTTCCTTTCTTTTATATTATTTACAAAAGATTAAGAAAATATTTGCAAAATCCCTTATAATTTGTTAAAATTAGATTGTTTACAAAAAGTGAGGTGAAAAACATGCCAAATATTAGAAGTGCTAAGAAAAGAGTACGTAGTAATGCTAGAAAAGCAGATGTTAATACTTTAGTTAGATCTAGTATGAGAACTGCTATCAAAAATGTTGAAAAAACAGTAGTATCTGGTAATAAGGATGAAGCAGCTAATAAGTTAAATATTGCATTACAAAGAATTGATAAAGCTTGTACTAGTGGACTTGTTCATAAGAATAAAGCTGCTAGATTAAAATCAAGACTTACTAAAGCAGTAAATAGTATGAACTAAAAAAAGAAATGTGGATAGTGTACACGCACATTTCTTTTTTATTTACTTATAAGCATCTCTATAAGTACCATTCTTAATATCATCAATCCAAGCCTTATTATTTAAGTACCAATCGATTGTTTCTTTAATACCATCTTCAAAATTATAAGTAAGGTCCCAACCTAATTCTTTTTCTACTTTACTAGAATCAATCGCATATCTTAAATCATGACCCTTTCTATCTTCAACAAAAGTAATTAAATCTTCACTCTTACCCATTTGTTTTAATATGGTCTTAACTATATCTATATTATGTCTTTCAGAGTGCCCTCCTAAATTATATACTTCCCCTACTTTACCTTTTCTTACAATTAAGTCAACACCAATATTATGGTCTTTAACATGAATCCAATCTCTTACATTCTCTCCTGTTCCATAAACAGGTATTTTTTCATTGTTTAAAGCTTTCATAATAGTAAGAGGTATTAACTTCTCTGGAAATTGATATGGGCCGTAATTATTAGAACATCTACTAATAGTAACAGGAAGTCCATAAGTACGATAATATGCCATAACAAGTAAATCAGCACTAGCTTTACTAGTAGAATATGGACTTGATGTATGAAGAGGAGTATCTTCTGTAAATAATAAATCAGGTCTATCTAAAGGTAAATCTCCATATACCTCATCAGTTGATATTTGATGATATCTTTTGACATTATATTTAAGTGAAGCATCCATTAATATTTCTGTACCTATTATATTAGTAGTTAAAAATATCTCAGGATTTTTAATAGAATTATCAACATGAGACTCTGCTGCAAAATTAATTACAACATCAAACTTCTCTTCACTAAATAGTTTATCTATAAAACTTCTATCAGTAATATCTCCTTTTACGAATTTATAGTTATCTTTTCCTTCTAAATCTTTAATATTATTATAATTACCTGCATAAGTAAGAGCATCTAAACATACAAAATAATCATCTTTATATTTATCGGTAACATAATGTAAGTAATTACTACCAATAAATCCTGCTCCTCCAGTAATTAAAAATTTCATCTTATCACCTTCCTAACATAAGTTTATCAAAAATATCTTAAAATTGATATAAATTTGACAAAATTTATGTTAAAATATAAAACGCTTAAGAAAGAAGGGATAATTATGAATGAATTATACGAAAAATGTCAAAGTTTAGTAGATAAAAATTTAAAAGGAAATGTTGATAAAGAAAATTTAAATATTTTATATGCATCTGTTCTTGCAATATTTCTATTAAAGCCAGAACTTACTTTAAAGAAACTACCAAATATATTAAATAGTTTAAATTTAATAGTTGGTGATAAAAGTGTATTAAATTTAGCGATTGATAATATTGAAGGAATAGATGATACTGAAATATTGAAGAGTGCTGGCGCTGTTATTACAAGAAGTATTAATTATGATGAAGAAACTGGAAACATTTCTCTAGATAATTATTTAATATTATCAAAAGACAACAAAAGAGTTAATAAAGCAGAAGCACTCATGAAAATTACTCATGAATTATTTCATTTATTAAGACAAGGAAGTATCACTAAAAATGATAAAGAAATAAAAGATATAGAAGGAATATCTATTTATACTTTCAATTTAGAAACTAAAGTATTAAAAAGAAAACATATGCAAGTAGAAGAAGCGATTGTTCAATCTTATACAAATGAAGCTTTAAATTTATTGAAAGATTATTTAAATAATAACAACATTAATGACTTTCTTAAAGGATTACAAAAAGAGTTAAGCAACTTCTCATACGACGCATATGATTTGCATCTAAATATTTTAAATATATATAAAAGAAATCCTAAGATAGAAGAACTAATAGATGAGACTTTTGAAAACTTTGAAACACCATCTAAGCTAGCTAAATATATAAATAGTGTAATGACATCATCATCAGCTTTTACAAAAATGTCCAAAAATTTAGATAAATTAATAGAAAATATGAATAATGGTAATGTATCAAATATTGAAAACACCAAAAATATCTATTTAAATATGCTAAAAGATGCAAAAGAGTTTTTAGATAGAAGCCAAAATAAATACAAAAAATTATAGATTTTTTTCTTCAAGCATCATTTCTTTAATTTTATCAATATCAGGGAAAAACAAATTAATCCCCTGCTTTTTTAAAGATAATAAATAATTAAAATTGCTCGTTATTTCATCTTTTAATGTATCTATTACCTTAAGTGGCTTCCCATTTACTATATGTGGATGATCTATATACTTTTCTAATGTAGGAAATGCATTTTGTAATAATATAACTGATTTTTTATTGGCGATTTCTCTTATCATTATTGAACGACAATCCCCATATTTTTTAACCTTTTTATCTATTATAGGTTGATATTTGGAAACTTTACTACTCAAAGGAATAAACCATAATATATCTTTATCTTTAATTGTAAAGTAAGTGGGCCTAGCCCGACCTTTTTCATGATTTATCATTAAACCATTGTCATTTATTTTATCAAAAAACTCATCTTTTATATGATAAATATATCCTGTTTGAACTTTCATTTTACAAACACCCCCAAAATATTAAGTACAACTAAAATATACTATACAATAAATATGTTTGCAAGTACAAAAGTTCGTTTTTTCAAAAAAAAGAAAACTCTACTCAAAAGAATAAAGTTTTCAAACATTTTCGATCGGAATAATTTGTATCCCGCACCATCCGAGAGCGGTTAACATTTCTCGATTGGAATAATTTATAACCCGCACCATCCAAGAGCGGCTAACATTTACATATTACATTTCTTAAATGTAATAATAATATACTATATTTTGACATATATGTCAATAAGTATACATTTATATTATATTCATAGATTTAGGAAAAATAACTATTTTTATAAATAAAATGTAGTTAAAAGACTTAATATTATTTTCAAAATTATTTATACACTAATCAGATTAACATCTTAAAACATATCATCTTTTTACAAGTCGCTTTATTGGAGCATTAGGGAAAAGTTCAACCAATTTATACTGCTCTGCAAGCTTATAAATATCATCACCTAAAAACTCATTTGGTATATACGTTTGATATAACTTCCACACTTTTTGTTGTATATCAACATCTTGGAGATTAATTATAGAAAATATTTCATCTAAAGTTACCATTTGCCCAGTATAGGGATTTATTCTATTTACACTAGCTAGATTTATTCCAAATACATCTACAAAATATAAAAATATAGCACTTCTTATATCTATTTCTTTTGTAAATAAACCTGTCTCAAAATCAAAATATTTATTATTTAAAACTTCTTCAGGCGTTCCTAAAAAATCTGAATACCCCACTGCTGACATCTCTTTTATTTGTAAACCATCATAATCAATAAAAACTACTTTTCCCTCATCAGTAATTCTAATATTTTCTGTTGTACATAAATCAGGAAATACTATCCCTAATTCATTTCCTTCTTTTATATTATTTTCAATTTGGGAATGTATCTTTGCATAACTCATTAAATCAAATATATTCAGATAATAATCAGTAAAATCAACCCCTGGAATATATGGCATAGTATAAGAATTAACAATTCCCTTACTTTCAAGTTGTCTTGTTGGAAGAGCAAAATTAATGTTTTTAGACAAGTTTGGCACTTCATTTAACCTTTCTTCCAAACTAAATCCTGTATCAGATAACTTTTCTAATAATTTATCATCAAGAATTTTTAATAACTCACCATTAGAAAGTTGTATTATCATAGTATCCTTGCATCTTTTTAAAACTTTCCATCCCCTATTATCTTCCAAAAATTCATCTAAATTTAACCTAGGTATTTCCATATTAATTCATCCCTTCTTTGTGGTTATATATTATTCTTTTTTATTATAATTGTCAATTCTTATTAAGAAAGTCAAAAAAAGGACTTGATATTATTTACCAAGTCCCTTTGTTTCATTAAATAAACTTTCATCTATCGTTATATCTTTATTATTGCCAGTTACTCTACTAATATAGTAATTATATTTATCATTATCTATTTCTTGATAACCATCAGTATATAATTTATTTAGTACTTTATCTTCTTTACCAAACTGTTTATAAGTTAAATCTACTAAATAATATAAATTATTATCTGGTACTAAAACGAATCTATGCTTATAGTCAAATCCTAAATCATCAGTATCTACTATATAAGCAAGACATGACATATCTTTTAAATTCTCATATAAATACCAGTTATATACTAAACACATTCTCTCATAATCTAATCCTTCTAAGTCACTTTTAGTATTTTCTATTGCTTTTCTAATAATAGATTCTTTATCTATATTAGCAATATTAAGCATTCTATCATATAAAGACATAATTAATTCTCTAATTTAGCCTGAGCAGCAGCAAGTCTTGCCACAGGTACTCTAAATGGACTACAAGAAACATAGTTAAGTCCAACTTTTTGACAGAAAGCTATACTCTTAGGATCTCCTCCATGTTCTCCACAAATTCCAAGTTTTATATCACTTCTTGTATTTCTACCAAGTTCAGCAGCCATTTTTACTAATTTACCAACACCCTCTTGGTCTAAACTTGCGAAAGGATCATTTACAAATATTTTCTTCTCATAGTAATCACTCAAGAACTTAGAAGCATCATCTCTTGAGAATCCATAAGTCATTTGTGTTAAGTCATTAGTACCAAAGCTGAAGAACTCTGCTTCTTCTGCTATTTTATCTGCTAAAAGAGTAGCTCTTGGTATTTCTATCATAGTACCTACTTTATATTTTAAGTCACTATTATTATCTTTAATAATAGCATCAGCTGTTTCAACTACTATATTCTTAACATATTTTAATTCATTAACATCACCTACTAAAGGTATCATAATTTCAGGTGTTACTTTAATACCCTCTTTTTCTACTTCTAAAGCGGCCGTTATAACAGCTTTTGTTTGCATAACAGCAATCTCTGGGTAAGTAACAGCAAGCCTACAACCACGATGACCCATCATTGGATTAAATTCTTTTAGTGACTCTACTTTATTCTTTAAAGAAACAAAATCCATATCTAAGTCTTTAGCAAGAGCTTTAATCTCATCATCAGTATGAGGTAAAAATTCATGTAGTGGTGGATCTAGGAATCTAATAGTAACTTCATAACCATCCATTACCTTAAATAATTCTTTAAAGTCATCTTTTTGATAAGGTAAAATCTTATCTAGTGCATCTTCACGTTTTTCTAATGTTGGAGCGACTATCATCTTTCTAAAGTTAAAGATTCTCTCACTATCAAAGAACATATGCTCTGTACGACATAAACCAATACCTTTAGCCCCGAAATCTCTTGCAACTTTAGCATCCCTAGGATTATCAGCATTAGTTCTAACTTCTAAATCCGCAACATCATCTGCCCAGTTCATGAATATCTCAAAGTTACCACTAATGGAAGCTGGAACTGTCTTTATCTCTTCTCCATAAACATTACCAGTTGAACCATCTAGACTTAGATAATCTCCTTCTTTAAAGACTTTACCATCTTTAGTAGTAAGTGTCTTCTTATTAACATCTACTACTACATCAGAACAACCTGATACACAACAAGTACCCATACCACGAGCGACAACAGCAGCATGTGATGTCATTCCTCCTCTAACAGTTAAGATACCTTTAGCAATATTCATTCCTTCAATATCTTCTGGAGATGTCTCTTCACGAGCCAAAATAATATCTTCTACTCCCTCTTCATGAGCCTTCATAACATCTTCTGCACTAAAATATAAGTGTCCAGTAGCAGCCCCAGGAGATGCCGCTAAACCTTTACCAATAATTTCTGCTTTAGATAAAGCTTCTTTATCAAATGCTGGATGTAATAGTTGTTCTAACTGTTTAGGCTCTACTCTTAAAAGAGCTTCTTCCTTACTTATCTTACCTTCATTAACAAGTTCTACGGCAATTCTAAGAGCCGCTTCTGCCGTTCTTTTACCATTTCTAGTTTGAAGCATAAATAACTTACCATTTTCAATAGTAAATTCCATATCTTGCATATCTTTATAATGATCTTCTAGAGTTTTACATATCTTAACAAACTCCTCGAAACATTCTGGCATAACTTCTTTTAAAGTATCAATAGACTGTGGAGTTCTAATACCTGCAACTACATCCTCTCCTTGTGCATTAATTAAGTATTCTCCATATAAAGCTTTCTCTCCAGTAGCAGGATTTCTAGTAAATGCAACACCAGTACCACTAGTATTACCCATATTACCATAAACCATCTCTTGAACATTAACAGCAGTACCCCAATCACCTGGAATATCATTAAGACGTCTATAAGTAATCGCTCTATCATTATTCCAACTTCTAAATACAGCTTTAACCGCTTCTATTAGTTGTACCTTAGCATCTTGTGGAAACTCAACACCAGCATGTTTTCTATATTCCTCTTTATATCTATCTACAACTTCAACTAAGTCATCTTGAGTTAAATCAGTATCAAGCTCTACTTTCTTTTCTTTTTTAATATCTTCAAATAAGTATTCAAAAGAACTCTTTGGAAAGCCCATAACTACATCTGCAAACATTTGAATAAAACGACGATAACAGTCATAAGCAAATCTTTTATTATCAGTAAGTCTTGCAAGTGTCTCTACTACTTCATCATTCATACCAAGATTAAGTATCGTATCCATCATTCCTGGCATAGAACTTCTTGCCCCACTTCTAACTGATACTAATAATGGATTTTTATTATCCCCCATTTTCTTACCAGTTAATTTTTCAAGATTAGCTAACTCTTTAAAGATTTCTTCTTTAATATCCTCACTAATCTCTTCATTATCATCATAGTATTTTAAGCAAGCTTCAGTTGTTACAGTAAATCCCCTAGGTACAGGTAATCCAATCTTTGTCATCTCTGCAAGATTAGCACCCTTTCCTCCTAACAACTCCCTCATATCCTTATTGCCTTCACTAAAGGCATAAACATATTTCATTAAATCACTATCCTTTCGCTATAAAACAAGTATAACAGAGTTAAAATATTTTTTAAAGATATTTGTAACTAAAAATCCGACATGTTATACTAATATTAAGGAAGTGAAAGAATGAAAAAGAAAAGAATTTTATTAAAGCTATCTGGAGAGGCATTAAGTGGTTCTAAAGATAGTGGTATTGACTTTGAAAGAGTAATAGAAATTGCTAAAGAAGTAAAAGATTGCCTTGATATGGGATTTTCTATCGCTATAGTTGTAGGAGGAGGAAACTTCTGGCGAGGTAAAGCCAATGACTTTATGGAGCGACAAACATCTGATTATATTGGTATGCTCGCAACTACCATGAATGCTCTAGCTTTACAAGATGCTTTTAGACAAATAGATGTTCCAGTTAGAGTTGAGACTGCAATCGAAATGCGAAAAGTTGCTGAATTCTACTTACGTGAAAAGTGTGAAAAACATTTAGAAAAAGGAAGAGTTGTAATCTTTGGTTGTGGTACAGGTAATCCTTTCTTTTCAACTGATACTGCAGCCGCTTTAAGAGCAGCAGAGATTAATGCCGATATCTTAGTAAAAGCAACTAATGTAGATGGTATTTATGATAAAGATCCTAAAAAGTACAAAGATGCTAAATTAATTAAGGAAACAACATATAATGAAGTATTAAATAAAAAGTTAAAAGTAATGGACTTAACCGCTATTACTCTATGTATGGAAGAATCTATTCCTATTATTGTCTTTAATATAAATAAACCTGGTATGTTAAAACAAGCTCTTATTACTGATGATATAGGCTCTATTGTAAAGTAGATAAAATATAATTATTGTAACTCATAGACCTAATTAAGAGATATCTGTAATAAAAATTATTATTAAAAAATGATTTTAGAAGATTAAAAGCCCACACAAAGTGAGCTTTTTTCTAACATGGTAAGACTCGAGAGTCCCCACATGTATTCTTTCAGATTTAAATCTTACTCAAACTTACTAATAAGTAAGCGTCAGTACAAGAAGATAATTTACACTCTCACGTTATTTATAATAGATATATATCATAATTCACAAAGAAAGTAAATCTATATCTTATAAACTTTATTCTTACCTTGTCTTATTCTTTGATATTGTTCATTTAAAGTACTTTTTGTATAATACACAGCTCCTTTTAAATCAACATCATCATCTAAAAACTCATAATTTTTCTTATTACTTTCCCATACACCTTCATGCTTTTCTATAAAGTCATTATTAAGATAATCAGTATTTAAAGCATTTATATCAGACACAAGTCCATAATCATTTATCATTTTCTCAAAATAATAAGAAAATTTATCTAAATCATAAGAGCCACCATGTAAATGATAAACATCATAGAAATCTTTCGCTCTTGTATTTAAAACTCCCTCTTTTAAGTTTTTAGCAACTGCTATTATATATAGTTTTTCAGCCAAAGTCTCTTCCATAGAAGGAACTACTACTTCATATTCTTCATCTTTAGAAAATATTTTAGGCACAATTTTAACTTGTTTCTCGTAAATACAAGGATGATTTTCTCGGTAATCTATACCAATAGGGTGATTAATCTTCTCATACTTAGCAGAAATTGGTATTTTTATTATACCTGAATTTGTTCTTTTAGGAACACCTCTTAAGATATAATCAAAATCATTATCACTTGCTTTATCACACATTGCATTATCTAAAAGTATTAAAGGGTCATGATGATTTATTGTACTAGTCAAATCTATATCTGTAATAGGTCTAACAACTTTCTCTAAATGAACAAACTGAGCAAAACTTCCTTTTACAATAATATCTTTACTATGATCAATTTTACTTAAACGATAAAGTAAATCTCTAGAAAAGAAAGTAGTATAAATATTACCAATACTAATATTAAGTCTTTTTGATTCTTTATTTAAATATGCTTTCAAACTAGCAGAATTATTAAAGCTATTCATTTTAACCCATCCCCTTTAAATTGGCATAATTATAACATAAATCCCATCAAAAGTCAAAAATATTTATTGCCTTTCTTCAACTTTTCTATTATAATAAAGCATGTTACAAGAAAGAAGTGGTAGTATGTTTTTTATTTGTATGTTAATGCCTGCTAGTATTTCTATTATAACTGAGAAAAAAATAGAAAAAAAAGAAAAAAGTACTAGTGAATTAATATTAAAATATTTATTTTATACTTTCTTAATTACAACTATTATGAATAGTATATTGTCTATTTTTAGTAGTGATAAGATGATTACCTATGCAAATTCTACTTTTACTTATGAATTTTGTCTAATGTATATGTGGCTAAGTATGATTATAGCCTTTATTTTACCTTATGTTTTAAAAGTAATAAGTGCAAATATTAGTATTGATTTAGAAATAAAGAAAAAGAGAAATGGAAAAGTTGAAAAAAAAGAAAGTACTGAAAAAACTGAAAAACCTAAGAAAAGCAGTACCAAAAAGAAAACTAAAAAAAGCGATAGAAATAATTAGATTTATATTATTTTATCTCTTAATTTTTTTAGCACTTATTATTATATTTAGTACTAATTGGGCCAAAGAAAATTATCAATTTAATGATTTTGATCAAATACTATTTACTTTAAATAATTCCGTAACTTCTGCTAGTAACGAAATAATAATATCTTTTATAAAATCAAATATTTTAATACCTTTACTACTTACTCTAGTTATTATAGGCCTTTTTAGATTCATTAAATATTTATTTAGGAATTATACAGTATTTATAAAAATAAAAGTAAGAAGTAAATTATTTAAAATTAATTTCTATACTATAGTTAAAATTTTCTTTATAATAAGCATACTAAGTTATTCTATTTATTATATTATGGATAATTTATATATCTTTAACTATATTGAAAACAGTTCTAAAAATTCTAATTTCTTTGAAGCTAATTATGTTAATCCTAAAGAAGTAGAATTAGAATTTCCTAAAAAGAAAAGAAATTTAATTTACATATTTTCTGAATCAATGGAATCTACTTATGCTAATAAGAAAAATGGTGGTGCCTATAACTACAATTATATAAAAGAGTTAACAAGCCTAGCGAAAGATAATAACAGTATCAATTTCTCAGCCAATAATTTAATTGGTGGTGCTCATATGGCCTATGATACTTCTTGGACTATCGCCGCTACTATTGCTCAAACATCAGGTGTTCCATTAAAAAGTGCTTTTGGACAAAATGATATAAAAAGTTATGAAAACGGTTTAGTAAATGGTGCTTACTCCATAGGTGAAATTCTTGAAAAAGAAGGATATAAGAATTATATTATGGTAGGATCTAACTTAACATTTGGTGGTAGAAGAGTTTACTATCAAAATCATGGTAATTATAAAGTTTATGATTATTATACTGCTAAAGAAGATGAAGTTATTGATGAAGATTATTATGTTAATTGGGGGCTTGAAGATGCTGTTTTATTTGATTATGCTAAACAAGAATTAACTAAAATAGCTGAAAATGATGAACCATTTAACTTTACTATGTTAACTGTTGATACACATGCTAATGACGGATATGTTAGTGATTTTTGCAAAAACGTAACTGATGATAAATATCTAAATGCTGTAGCATGCTCAAGTGAACAACTTGGTGAATTTATAAGTTGGATAAAAAAGCAAGATTTTTATGAAAATACAACAATAGTATTAGTAGGAGATCATCTAAGTATGAACACTTATTCTTTTGATAATATTGATCCTAATTATGATAGAAGAGTCTATAATATCTTTATAAACTCTGCTATTGATACAAATTGTAATAAGAATAGAGAATTCAATAGCTTTGATTATTACCCTACAACTCTAGCTTCTCTAGGCGTTAAAATAAATGGTGAAAGATTAGGTCTTGGTACTAACTTATTCAGTTGTAAAGAATCTTTATCAGAAATATATGGAAATGATTTCATTGATGAAGAATTAAAAGGATCATCAGAGTTTTATGATGAATGCATCAATAACAATAACTGCAATTAAAAATAGGCATCGCGCCTATTTTTATTTTGCCAATTCTTCACTAATCAAATTACTTATTTCAGTTGGATTATCTAAACTCATTCCTTCGATTAGTCTAGCTTCTGCATAAAGAATCTTACTATATTTCTCTAATGTTTCAAAATCTTTCTTTTCATATAAAGATTTTAATTTATTAGCAATAGGATGATTTTCATTAATTTCCATTACAGTAGTAGCTTTAACCCCAGTATCTGTTGGCATAGCATCCATTACTTTTTGCATTTCAACTGATACATCACCTTTACTAGTTAAACATACAGGATGATTTTTTAAACGATGAGTAAACTCTACTTCATTAACACCATTATTTAAAGCATCATGCATTTTAGTAAACATATCTTTATATTCTTCGTTAACTTTCTTTAATTCTTCTTTTTCTTCATCACTTTCTAAATTGGCATCACTACTTGCCACATTAACAAAGTTTTTCTCTTTATAATTTATCATTACTTTAAAGACAAATTCATCTAAATAGTCAGTTAAATATAAGATATCTACTCCCTTTTCTTTAGCAGCTTCTACTTGAGGTAATAAATCTATTTTATCGATAGTCTCACCACAAGCATAGTAAATTGACTTATCATCATCTTTTATATTAGAAACATATTCTTGAAGTGTAACCATTTTCTTTTCTTTAGATGAATAGAAAAGTAATAAGTCTTGTAATGTTTCTTTAGCCATACCATAAGACTCATAAATACCAACTTTAAGTTGCATCCCAAAGTCTTTAAAGAACTTCTCATAGTTTTCTCTATCATTTTTAAGCATCTTTTCAAGTTCTTTTTTAATCTTAGATTCAAGACTCTTAGCGATAGATTTAATTTGATAATTATCTTGTAATGTTTCTCTTGATATATTTAAAGATATATCTTCACTATCTACAACACCTTTAACAAAACTAAAGTAATCAGGTAAAAGATCAGAACATTTATCCATGATTAGAACACCTTTAGAATAAAGTTCAAGTCCTTTCTCATAGTCTTTAGAATAATAATTATATGGAGCATGACTTGGTATAAATAAAAGTGTTGTATAAGAACATCTTCCTTCCACTTCACTACGTATTACTTTTAAAGGAGCTTCATAGTCATAGAACTTATCTGTATAGAAAGAGTTATAGTCTTCATCTTTTACACTACTCTTCTGTTTCTTCCAAATAGGAACCATACTATTTAAGGTTTTATCTTCAACCTTTTTTTCTTCCTTATCATCTTTCTTAGTAGTAGTCTCTACTTCCATATTAATTGGATAAGAGATATAATCAGAATATTTCTTAACTAATCTTTCTAAAGCATACTCTTCTAGATATTCATCATAATTATTATCTTCATTATTCTCTTTTAAATGAAGGATAATCTTAGTACCAAATTTACCATAATCAGTCTCTTCAATAGAATATCCATCAACACCGCTTGATACCCAACGATAAGCTTTGTCACTATCATAGGCTCTACTAATTACTTCTACTTCATCACTAACCATAAAGCTAGAGTAAAAACCTACACCAAACTGACCAATAATAGCCATATTTTTATCATCAGACATTTTTTCTTTAAATAATTCAGAACCACTCTTAGCAATAGTACCTAAGTTATTTTCAAGTTCCTCTTCAGTCATACCAATACCATTATCGACAATAGTTAAAGTACGATTGTCTTTATCAGGAATAAGTCTAATTTCCAAATCTTTCTTCTTAACTTTAATCTTTTTATTAGTAAGTGATTCATAATAAAGTTTATCTATTGCATCACTTGCATTAGAGATTAACTCACGTAAAAATATCTCCTTATTAGTATAGATAGAATTAATCATTAAATCTAATAATTTTTTAGATTCTGCTTTAAATTGTTTTTTCTTCAAATTAATCACTCTTCTTTCTTATTTACAATAAGTAGAATAACACTTGATTTAGCAATTGTCAATAGTGAGTGCTAGCAAAAAATAAAAAAGAAAAACTAGAAATGTTCTAGTTAATATTTTTAAGCATAAGTTACATCACTAACCCCACTATTTCTAAACATTCCAGAAGTATTGGTACTTGAATTAATACTCCATTTATTTCTATCTACCATCACCGTGGTTAGTTTTGTTGTTTCACTAAACATTGAAGCCATAGTTGTTACACTTGAAGTATCAAAACTACTTAAGTCTAACTCTGTTAAATTACTACAATGAGAAAACATAGAAGTCATATCTGTTACGTTTGAGGTGTTAAAATTTTCACCAAAAATAATCTTAGTTAAAGACATATATGGTGTTTCAGAATATTGATTTCCAGCAAACATGTAAGGCATATCTGTTACGTTTGAGGTATCGAAACTACTTAAATCTAATTCTGTTAAACCACTACAATCGAAAAACATGTGAGTCATATCTGTTACGTTCGAGGTGTCAAAAGTACTTAAATCTAATTCTGTTAAACTACTACATCTTGAAAACATATAAGACATATCTATTACGTTCGAAGTATCTAAATAACTTAAATCTAGTTCTGTTAAGCTACTACACAAAAAAAACATATAAGACATAGTTGTTACATTAGATGTGTCAAAACTACTTAAGTCTAATTCTGTTAAACTGCTACATTGACTAAATATCATATATATATTTGTTACTTTAGAAGTATCAAAACTACTTAAATCTAATTCTGTTAAACCACTACAACCAGAAAACATACCATACATATTTGTTACGTTCGATGTATCAAAACCACTCAAGTCTATTGTTGGTAAACTACTACAAGCCCAAAACAATTTACCCATATTCGTTACTATACTAGTGTCCAAATAACTTAGGTCTATATTTGTTAATTTATTAAAATTATAAAAGTAAAATGACATGTCAGGATTAGCAATTATTTTACCATTTCCTCCTATTGTTAATTTATATGTTCCTGATCCTGTTCCATCATCTTCTACATATGCTATTACACTACCATCATCTGCTACTGACATATCCCAACTTTCTATTACTCCTTCTGGTATTAATGTATCTCCTTTTGTTACTATACTAGTTATATTTTTCTTATACTCATCTGCATGAAAATCTGTTTGAGGCATATTAACTCCATCAGTTCTAGCTGGTTCATCATTATAAGTCTTTAATACAGGTCCTGTCATTGATTCATTTTTACCATAAACATTTACTTTTACATTAAATGTTTTTCCTCCTCCATCTCCTTGTGGATTATAATCTTCACTAACATACATTCTAAGTCTATATTTTGTTGTAACTTCTCCTTGGGTTGATATTGTACCTGTTAATAAACTCATCTCTCCTGCAGGTCTATCTGTATTATTATTTGCCATTACTTCTTCTTTATATGTTGGTACAGTTCCTATAACAGAACTACTACTAACACTAACACCATCGGTTACACTTGTCTCTGTTCCATCTTCATTTACTCTACTTAAATATAGTTTTATATAATTACTATCCATTGTATTTCCTTCTTGAGCTTTAGCACTTATCTCATAGTATATATAACTATTTCCTTTTATATTAGTTGTAACAGTAAAATCAAAGTATTCCCCATCATTTAATCTTCTTACTCCTGTATTATCTGTTGTTGGTAGGGCTCCATTTAGACTAATAGTATTATCAGTTTCTTCATAACTCATAGTTATATATCCTGTTGTTATTGTATTTAGTTTAGTACCTGCTCCCATAAATCTAAAAACTGCATAGCTTACTCCTATCATCGCAATTATTAATAATATTATTAAACCTACTATTGCTATTTCTTTCCTTGTTTTTGTCATCATAACACACTCCTCTTATTTTATTGTCTCCCAAATCTTATCTTTTTATACTATTTAAATAGTAACACATAAAGTCCTATATATCAATTATTTTGACATCAAAAAGAACAAGATACACTTATCCTGCTCCAATTCTATAATGAAAGAAAGTAATTATTTTACTTAAATTATATCTAAAGCACCCCCCCCCAGGTAACAAATTGTGAACATGAATTTCTCATTTTTTACCTTCTTTCTTTATTCTTTGTTATCTATATATTAACATAATGTACAAAAAACAACAACTATTTTCTTTACTAATTAAAACTTAGGACTTAATGCCAATGTAACTTCCATACCAGCAGTAATAGGTGTTCCTGCTCCTACACTCTGAGCTGTTACATATCCATTTCCTTCTAACTTAACATTAACACCTAAAAGTCTCAGTAAATCTTCTGCCTGTTTACTTGATAAACCTGTAACATCTGGTAATGTCATATTACTACTATTAGTAATTAAAAATACTTTAGTACCTGAAGTTACCTTTTCTCCTTTAATAGGATACTGATTAATAACATCAGTTCCATCACCAACAACTGTTACAGACATCCCCATACTTTCAAGTTCTGCTTTAGAATTATTAACATCTTTATTCTTATAAGATGATAAACTATATTCTTCTAAACTATTGTCTTCAGTACTACTAGGATCTGTTCCATAGTATTTACTAATATTTACAACTATATCTTTAATAGCAGTCCAAATAACTCTTTGATTACCACCTTCTGGTCTTTTTACAGAAGCATAAATAATTACTTTAGGATCATCTTTAGGATAAATTCCTGCAAAAGAAGAAATAATATCAGACTCTCCCGTTAAATAACCACCACTATTTTCATCTGCTATCTGAGCAGTACCTGTCTTACCTATTAAATTATAACCATCTAATCTATAACCAGCACCTGTCATACCTGAAGTATTAACAGTATCCCACATCAAATCTTTAATCTTATTAACTGTAGTCTCACTAGCTACTGTATCTACTTCAGTTCTTTCTCCTTCATAAACAGCCTCTCCTGTATCAGGATCAACTATTCTTTCTACCAAATATGGCTTTAACATAACACCCCCATTAGTAAGAGAAGTTAAAGCTTGAATATTTTGAATAGGAGTTGTCGTAATTCCTTGTCCAAATCCTGCATTAAATATTTCTGTTTCATATTTAAAATCAATCTTGCCTTCACTCTCATTAGGAAGTTCAATACCTGTTTTCTTACTAAAACCTAATTTCTTAAAATAACTTCTTAAAACATCAGCAGACAAATAGCGATCTATTAAATTAATAACACCAACATTACTAGATAGAGCAAAACCTCTATCAAAAGTAATGTCTCCCCAACCAGCTCTATTCCAATCACCTATTTCCGTACCATCAGTAGTAACATAAGTACCAGAATGATATGTTTCATTACCATTATAAACGCCTTGTTCCATAGCACACATATAAGTAAATATCTTCATAGTAGAACCAGGTTCATAAGGACTAGAAACATTCATATCTAAATAATTAGTAATATTTCTAACATTAGGATCAAATGATGGAGAAGTACTAGAAGCAAGTATTGCTCCTGTCTTAGCATCTGCTATCATAATAGTAAACCACTCATAATTATAATTAGCTTCTGCTTCACTCAAAGCTTGTTCTACAAAGAATTGAATACTACTATTAATAGTTAAATAAATATCTTTACCACGAGATGCATCTTTACTTATTTCATTAGTACCAGCAATCTTATATCCTCTTAAATCTTTTTGATAAGTAACATAACCATCTTCTCCTTTTAAAGTAGAATCATAGTACTTTTCAATTCCCATCTCTCCTTCCATATTAGTCTCTTCATTTCCATCTTGATCAACAGTAGTCTCTTCTTTAGCATAACCTAAAACATAAGACGCAAAATCTCCTTTAGGATAATATCTCTTTAAACTCTCTTCAAAATCAATACCAGGTAAATTCAATTTTTCTATTTGTTCTTTAGTAAGTTCACTAAGTCCTTTACCAGCACTACCAAATTCTGTTTGATATATTCCTTCTTTATTTAAATATCCTAATATTTCTTCTTCACTTATCCCAAGAATAGGAGCTAGTTCTTTAGCAGTTTTTTCTTTATCTACAACATGCTGAGGATTATCTTCATCAGTTGTTCTAGAAGGAGAAAGATAAGCTATTAATTTATAGGATGATACATTCTGTGCTAAAACCTCATTATCACTACTATAGATATTACCACGCTCTGCTTTAATTATATCCGTCTTTGTAGTACGCTTTTTAGCTAAAGCTTGTAAATTAGTATCATCAATTTCCTCTGATAAAGCTAACTGCGTAACCCTAACTAACATTAAAGCAAACAAAAAAAGAGAAACAAAAATAAATATTTTGCTATATTTAATATTATTTCTTGTCCTCTTTTTCTTTCTCAAAATAACCACATCCTAATTATTCATCTATATTTTTTATATTATCATTATTATAACTAAGTCCTTGTTCTTTTGCAACTTCTTCTATCTTATCAAGACTAGCAAGTTCATTAATTTTCATAGATAAACTCTCATTAGTTTTAGATTGCTCCTCTATTTCTTTTTTAGCTTTCTCTACTTCAAAATTAATTTTAGATAAGGTAGCTTTAGAAAAAACAATAGTTAAAGGTGCACTGACTAACAAAACAATTGCAAAAGTATAAATTAAACGTTCAAATCTACTCATTTTTACCCGTTTCTTAAGTTTTCTCTTAGTCATAACAACACCTCCTTTTATATTCTTATTTTATTCTTTCTATAACTCTTAAAGTAGCAGAATGAGCTCTATTATTATGTAAAAGCTCTTCCTCACTAGCTTTAATACCCTTTTTAGTAATTAATTTAAAGTCTGGAAGTTTATCTAAAGGTATATTAGGTAATCCTTTAGACAAAGGATCTATCTCTGTAATTTCATTAAACTTTTTCTTAACAATTCTATCTTCTAAAGAATGAAAAGTAATAACTGCTATCCTTCCTCCTACATTTAATATAGATAGACTATCATCTAATGATTTCTCTAAGACTTCTAGTTCTTTATTAACTTCTATTCTTAAAGCTTGAAATATCTGTTTAGCAGGATGTTTTTTTATTCTTTCTTTATAAGGAACAGAATCTTTAATAATATCTACTAATTCTAAAGTTGTCTCTATTTCTTTAGTCTCTCTATATTTAACAATGTTCTTAGCAATAGATGAAAAAAATTTACTTTCTCCATAATCTTTAAATATCTTTTTTAAATCTTCATAACTATAAGTATTAACTATTATCTTAGCCGTTAATTTATTATCTTTATCCATTCTCATATCTAAGGGAGCATCAAATCTATAACTAAAGCCTCGATAATCTTCATCAAGCTGTGGACTTGATACTCCTAAGTCATAAAGAATGCCATCTACTTTATCTACACCAAGTTCTTTTAATTTATCTTTAGCATAGACAAAATTAGAGTCAATAATTTGGAAGTTAGTAGCAATAGTAGAAAGTTTATCTCTACTATAAGCTAAAGCTTCCTCATCCTGGTCAAAGGCGAACAAATACCCATTTTTAATTCTTTTTAATATTTGACTACTATGTCCTGCAAAGCCTAAAGTCATATCAACAACAATACTGTTATCTTTAAGATTTAAAGATTCTACCGTTTCTTTAAGTAATACTGATTCATGCATTATATCTTCTCCTCAAATAGATTCTCAGCAATATCGGACATTTCATCATTACATGAACTCATAAACTCATTAAACGCTTCTTCATCCCATATTTCTAATCTATCTCCCGTCCCTACAATTACACATTTTTTAGATAGATTAGCATAACTGGAAAGAGGTGAAGGAACATTTACTCTTCCTTGTTTATCAAGTTCAACGGCAGTAGCACCGGACATAAAGAATCTCATGAAAGCTCTAGCATCTTTTTTAGTAAATGGTAAGCTTTCTAATTTTGTAACAATATGGTTAAAAGTAGATTCTGGATAAACATAGATACAATGTTCTATACCACGAGTAATAACAAAGTTATTTCCTAACAATTCACGATATTTAGAAGGTATAGCAATTCTACCTTTTTCATCTATATTATGATGAAACTCTCCTATGAACATATTATCCCCCACTTTTCCCCACAGACTACCACTGCTTAAGTATATATTACACAAGATTTAAAAAAATGTAAATGAAATAAAGGATATTTAATTTGACAAATAAAATATTTTACACAATAAAGTGTAAACAAAAAAGAAAAGCAAAAAAAAGATTGACATAACATCAACCTTTTAAAGCTAATTATTTTTAACTACATTTTTTATTCTATAAGTTATATAAACTCCAGTACCAAGTATTAGTATTAAGATTAATCCTATTCCAATATATAAAGCACTGTTTGTAACAGGATTACTTATAACAGTTACTTCTATCTCATAAGTATTACCATTAGCATCTACTCCTGTTATTACAGTTGTTCCATTCTTTAGTCCTATTATCTTTCCATTCTCTATTTTAGCGATAGATGAATCATTTACAGTCCAGGTAACTCCATTTAAGTCTAAGGCTTCTTCAAAAGCTGTAATATCATCTACACTACTTCCTACTTCTATTGTTACTTTTCCTTTATAACTATTATTAGGCTGTACTTCTTCTAACACATAAGGATTATCTATTGTTCCATCACCTGTTAGAGTCATTCCTTCTGTTGATACATTGATAACTGGTCTAAGTCCCATAGAATAATTAAGTACTACATTAGAAGAATATAAACTAGAACTAAATACACTACCATCAGTCCTATTATTTCTAAATAAAGATGGTGTCATACTCCAATAATCTAAATCTAGTCCATCTTCTTCTGGATTTAAATAACTGCTTACTGAAACTCCAACTGACTCCCCTGCAAATACAAGTTCATCTGCTGTTATTAATCCTACTTTTAATCTATAATCACCACCATAACTTTCACTTGTATCAGGACATATAAAACTAGGAGCATTATCCTTAACAAAATTAGTTTCTGCTTGTCCTAATCTATCATAACTCGAAAAAACATTACCATTTATAATTTCATCATATCTATACCCACTACTATCACTACAGTACCTTCCTAACAATACTTTGCCATCATAAATGTTACTTTGTCCTAAAGTATTGTTATACCAAGTATCTACTTCTTTTTTAACAAAGTTATCAGTACCATTATCATACATATATCCTGTATGTTTAGGATAATAAACACTTCCAGATCCCATACTATAAGCACTATGTCCTACCATTATATCATTATCAGTTACATTAGTATCTATACCATTATATATCAATCTTAAACTACCATCGCCATTAATCCTAACTATTCTAAAGTACATTGGCGTTCCTTTTTTATACTTTAATATTCTATTATTTTCAGTACATTCTTGCCTATAAAACTTACAACTTGTCAAAGTTACAAAATCTATATCATTATATCTATATACATAATAATCTTCTTCATATTCACCAAACTGAATATAATTATTATCTATATTTCCTCTATAATAATAGGTTGTTCCATCTTCATCTTCACTACTATATAACCCATTTGTTATATAATTAGGATTATTTAACTCATCATGATCAGAATTAGTATAATTACCATTACTAGCATAATTAAACATATGAGGTATCTCAGCCTTTAATTCATTATCACTTAATATCTTATTTAAAACTAAATTATCTGTATTGCCTTCTTTATATTCATCACTTTTTACTATTACTGTCTTATCCATCATCCCTAAATAATTAACATTTAAAGTCACTACAAATATAAGTACTACTATTAATATTTTCTTTACCTTTTTCATTAATACTACCTCCCAATACTAATATTTCAGCCTATTTACTATTCTTTACTCTTAATAAGAATTTTAACATACAATTTTTTTAAATTCAATCATCAAAAAAAGACAGTATATTTAATCTGTCCAATTTCATAACTAAATAATCATTACTATTTTTAATATAATTAATAATAAATTTTATACTCTATACTTCTTGAATAACTGTTATAATCATAGGTTTAGTTTCCATAGTTTTATAAAAGTATTTACCTAAAACATCTCTTACATCACTTTTAATCTTAGAATAATCTACTTTTTTAGTACCTTCACTAATATTATTTTCTATAATTTCTAAAGACATATTTTTAATCTCATCAACTAAATCTAAATTATCTTTAACATATATAAATCCTCTTGTTAACACTTCAGGACCTGCTAATATCTTTTTAGTTTCTTTATCTAATGTACAACTAATAATAACAATACCACTTTCACCTAACATCTCTCTATCTTTTAAGACTAAATCACCTATATCGTCATTACTATTACCATCAATTAAAACTTCATCTGTCATAACATGTTCATTAGTAGGAACAAGTTCACCTTTAATAAATAAAGCTACATCTCCATTTTGTTTTAAAATAATATTATCTTTAGACATTCCTAAATTCTCAGCTACTTCTGCATTTGCATATTGATTACGATATTCACCTTTAACAGGGAAATAATATTTAGGTTGCATAATATTAATTAATAAACTTAAATCCTCACGTGATGCATGATGTAATAAATGTTTCTTACTAGATAAACTAATAGCATTAACTCCAAGCATAGCAATCTCGTCCATAACAGTAGCAAGACGTTTTTCTATTCCTTCATAAGCTGGCTCTGTTATAAAGATAGTATCATTAGTAGTAAGCTTAATAAATTTATCAAAGCCTTTAATAACTCTTTCTAAGTTTGCAAAAGGTTTCTCTTTTTCATCTGATATCAACACCACAACATCTTTATCATTTAAATTAGACAAATCACCAATTACTCTTTTATCAATATTTAAATAATTATTAGATAAAGCATAGTTTATAGTATTTTGTAATGAATGCCCCATAATAACAATCTTTCTATGAGTCTTACTAACTTCATCAAATATTTCTTGAATTCTATAAAAATGAGCCGGAAAAACAGTAGCAATTATTCTTCCTCTATTTTTAGCAAGAACATTTCTAATAAAGTCACTTACTCTATTATTAGGACTAGTATATCCTTCACGTTCTGCATAAAAAGACTCTGCTAAAAGACAAAGTACTCCTTGTTTACCTACATAAGCAAGTTTACCAATATCTGTCTTATAAATACCTGTTTCTGTATGATCAAATGTAAAGTCACCTGTATAAACAATCGCTCCATCTTTAGTATATAATACATAACACATTGCATCAGGTATAGAATGTGTCATAGCAATTGGAAAAATACTTTCCTTACCAAATTCTATTTTACGATGAGGCTTAATCTCTATCAAACGACTTTTCTTTATTTGTACCTCAGTTAAATCTTGTTTTAAAAGTTCTAATGTTAGTTTCGCTCCATATATATTAACATTAGGAATATTTTTAAGTATATCAGGAACAGCTCCTATATTACTATCATGTCCATGACTTAAAAATATACCTTTAATTCTTTTTTGATTCTTAACTAAATAATCAATATTAGGAATAATATAATCTATTCCCAAGTTTTTTTCATTATCATATTTTAAACCGGCATCAAATACATATATATTTTTATCAACTTCAACTACATACATATTTTTACCATTTTCGTTTAGTCCACCTAAACTAAATATTTTAATTTTACTCATTTTAACTCCTTTCTTTCTTATAAAAAACTGTTAAGATTTTTTAGAAATGTTACAATTTTATATTAGATTTTATTGATAGTTCCTCATTGACAACAGGAACCTAGTAATAATTCTTATAGAGCTTGTAATATCTTAAAGATAAGATATTACAACAAGTATGACGAATTATTACTGCCTATTATCAATGATTTTCCTATCAATAAAATTATAAATATTATGTGTATAATGTAACATTTTAAAAAAATCTCTATGTAACATTTTAAAAAAGCTTTAACACTTTCTTATAAAAAACTTTACTAATTATACTCTATTTTTTAGTTTTCTGCAAATATTTATGATTCTTTTTAACTAAAATCTTCTTATTATTTTCCATTTTTTCTTCACATTCTAAAAGAAACGAACAATTATCTTGTAATGAAATAAAATCTTTTTTTACAACACAATTTAAATAATCTGTTATCGCCTCAAAATAATCTGTTTGTATTTCTGAAGTACTATTAATAATACTAAGACAAATATAAGCATCACCTAATATACTAGCATCATCTTCTTCATACTTTTCTTCTACACTAGAACTTAAAGAAGTAAGAATCTCACTAATAAAGTTATAACTATTAGTTAAATAATTAATTTTACTAGCAAAAGTAGAATCTTTTTTATAGATATCTAACATTCTATTACCTAATAAAAACTTTATTATCTCATCCCTATTATAATCATTTTCTTTTTCTAAATTATATAAATCTTCAATCAATTTAAGATATAATAAATCATCTTCTTCGCTCATTTTTACCCCCACCGTTACATTTAACTAATTGTTTAGAAATTTCTTCTTTAATAATTATAGACTCGTTCTTATTTTCTATTAATTTATTAATATTATTAGTAACTAACAACGATTTATAATCAATTAATAATTGTATATACTTATCTTGTAACACCAAAATATCAGTAATAGTCAAAGAATTAGTATAATACTTACCTATATTACTAAATTCCCTATTATCTAAACTTACATTTATTAACTCAATAGATGTTGCTAAAACATTAGCTGAATCAACTAAAAAACTAATACGTTCAGATATTTCAGGCTCATTAATATATTTTAAATTATCTATTATATAAGATATTATACTTTTTCTACTACTATATCCTTCATCACTAATTTCTTCCATATGTTTTTTCAAAACAGTTAATAGTTTTATCTCTTTATCATTCATATAGCTAATTTCTCTAAAGCATTTTTAGCAGCCAACTGCTCTGCTTCTTTCTTACTACTACCAACACCTTCTCCATATATTATACCATCAACTCTAACTTGCATCTTAAAAGTTTTATCATGTGCAGGACCAGATTCAGATATTAACTCGTAATATAGGCTCTTTTTAGTTGTTTGTACCGCTTCTTGTAAAGCAGATTTATAATCTTCAAAGAAAGTAACATTAGGATTATTAAAGTATGGAATAATAATACTTAAAATAACTCTTTTAGCAGTAGAATATCCAAGATCAAGATATATAGCACCCATCAAAGATTCAAATATATCTGCTACTATTGCTTTCTTATAAACACCACCATTAGCTTTCTCACCATGTCCTACTTTTATATATTTATTAAGTCCCAAAGCTAAAGAATATTCATATAAAGCATTCTCACAAACATATCTAGATCTAACCTTAGTCATTTCCCCTTCATTATCATTATGATGTTTATATAAGAAATCAGCCATAGCAAGATCAAGTACAGCATCCCCTAAAAATTCTAATCTTTCATAATCTTTCTTAGCTTTATGCTCATTAGCATAAGATGAATGAGAAAAAGCTACTTCATATAATTTTAAATCTTTAGGAGTTATTTTTAATTTATCAAAAAGTTCATTCATTAACTAACACATCCTTCCAAACTTGTTCTTTAAATCCAGTCAAAACAAAATCATCTGAAACTAATATTGGTCTTTTAACAAGCATCCCATCAGTAGATAACAAAGATATTTTCTCATCCAAAGTCATATTAGGAAGCTTATCTTTTAAATTAAGCTTTTTATATAAGTTACCACTAGTATTAAAGAATGATTTTATATCCATACCACTAATTTTAAGAAATTTTTCTATTTCTTCTTTACTAGGATTATCAGTAACTATATTTCTATCTTGATAACTAATATTATTATCATCTAAAAACTTTTTAGCACATCTACAAGTACTACATTTAGGATATTCAATAAATAAGTACATAACATTACCTCTTTCCAAACATATTATACTAGATTTAAGAGAAAAAGAAAAGTAAGATTAACTCTTACTTCTAACATTAGGAATAATAGATGATACAAGTTCATTCTCAAGATTATCACAACCTTTTTTCATTTCAATAAATTCATTTTCTACAATACTTTTATCATCTACTAACAAATTACTTTTTAAGGTATTATTCATATCATCATAAAGATCGTTTAGCTCTTGATATTTATTATTAATAACATATAGTTTATTAAGTAAACGTCTATACTGTGCTCTAATTATTTCTTCTTCTTCCATATTATCACCTAACCTAAATCATCAAACATCTTAGATACTTTTTCACTAGTAGCTACATATGCTTCTCTATTTTTATTTAAAACTAAAATATTATCATCATGAATAGAAGAAATAGTTTTAAGCTTTCTATCAATAGTTAAAGCCAAATCATTTAATTTATTAGAATTATCTGACTTATAGTTAAGGTTCAATGATTCCATAGAAACCTTTATATTATCAGAATTTAACTTTTCATCCTTAACAATTGTTTCTAATTTTTCAACAGACTTAGAAACTTCTTCAACATCAAGGAAAATAACATTATTATTCATATTCCAATCACCTACATAAACTCACTTATATTAGCTTCTTCTATTTCTTCAATTGAAGTATTAGATATTTTATAATTAATATCTCTTTCTATCTCTTCTAACGTTTCAAAAGTAGTTTTCACTCTTTCTTTATATACATTCAAACTTGCTTTAATCTTTAATAAATCTTGTTTTTGTCTATAAAGTCTATTAGCAACAGAAGTACCAACACAAAATCTCAAGTTTAAGCCATTATACAAAGATATTAACTCATTAACTTTATCATAAAAATTATTAAATTTAGCTAATACATTATCTTTTTCTTCTAAATTAACTTGTATCTTATTACCTATACTTTTATATCTTTCCACCATAGACTCATAGATATTAGATACTGACTTAAGTTCATTATATGTATTAACAACCTTCATTTTTTCTGAATTTACATTTGTAAAAAAAAGTCTAGCATGATAATCATCCCAATATCCTTTTACCCAATTAAGTTCATTGTATATAGTAAGAACATTATCATAAAAAGAATCTATATTTTTTTTCAAAGTACTACATTCTTTTTCAATATTTCCAACATTAATTTCCATAGCCTCACCAACCATTTTCCAAATATATAAAAACTACATAAGTAGTTTTCATATATTCAGAAAATAAATCACTAAAGTGACATACTTTCGTTTACAGAAGTTTCAGTAGCTTTATATTGATCTTCTTTAGCATTCATTGCAGTATTAAATTCTGTACGAATATTACTCATCATTTCATTAAATTTATTGGAAATTGTTGCAAGTGATTGTTGTAATGTTCCTTCATTTTGAGAAGACAAAAATCCTGAATTTGAAGCAGCAGACTTAGCTGTTTCTAACGCATCACTAACAATTTGAGTTACTTCATTTAGTTTTGTATTAAAAGTATCAGATGTAGTTCCTTTTGTCATATAACTACTTCCATTACCATCAGCTTCACGAACACTACTAACATCAACCTGCTTACCAGATGGAGCAAAACTAACAGGACCATAACTATTTTCTGTAGTATTTGCCCAACCTTGTCCTGCACTATTAACAGTATCAACTATATTTTGAAATTGTTGTGTTGTTACATTAGCAGTATCATCAACTACTGGTTTTAAAAATTCATTAAAGAACCTAACAGCATTACCAGCATACCAAAGTCCTGCAATAGCAGATGCCATTTCTGTCATCTTATCTCCTAATGCACTCATAATTTGATCATAAGCAGATTGTTCATTATTAATTAAGCTATGAATTAATCCTTCGTTATAACCCATTTCCTCAAATCTTTGAATATCCAATTTTAACATTCTCTAAATTCTCCTTCCTTCTTTATTTTGATAGCTATACTATCTATAAACATCATAATATAAGAAATTTTTACTGTCAACATTATTTACAACATTTTACAAAGTTATTCTTTCAATCTCTTCATTAAATGAAACTTCTTCAAAATCTAAAGAAAGACGTCCATACTGATTCATATAAAACGAAGACAAATAATTTGAATCCAAATTATACTCTTCTCTTATTTGATTAGCAGAAACGTCATTTCCTAAATAATAGACAATTTTTCACTAAATTCTTTCCATATATTATCAAACTTCCCATTTTTGTAATACTAATCATTAATCCTGTTAACGATACATCATCTATATCAAAATTTTTCAACTTCATTAGTTATTTTAGTATTTGATGATACTAGTTACAATATCATTTGAAGTCTTCTAAGTATTACTCTCCTATATAAAGATTATAACACATCAATACTTGATTCTAACAATTCTTTTTTTACTGACTTAATATCATTATAAAATCCATTAGTCATTTTATAAAAAATAGTATTTAACTTATCATCACTAAGTTCTAAATCACTATCTTCTTTTTCTTTAATCAAACTATCAATATCCATATCATCAAAAGAAGGTTTAGAAGCTAATAATTCATATAATATTATTCCTAACGAATAAATATCAAAATTATAAGTTATTTTTTCTTTCTTTAACTGAGGAACAGAACAATACCTAGGAGTTCCATAATTAGTCTTATCACCTATAAATTTTGCATTACCAAAATCTAATATATAAATATCATTATTACTAATTATTATGTTACTAGGCTTTAAATCACAATGAACGATAAATAAATTATGAATAATCTCTATTTTTTCTAATATCTTAACAAAAATAGCAATTTTTTCTTTATCATCTTTAAATTTATATTTATTTAAAGTAACTCCATCTATATACTGATATATTATATAATGAGAATCTTTATTATCAAAAAAAAGTATTTGTGGTATAAAGTCATACTTCTTTAACAACTGCCACATATAAAGTTCATTATCTAACATTTTTATTAACTCTTCATCATTACTTTTCAATTCTTTTTTAAATAACCATTTATCATTATATAGAAATTTATCATATTTATATTTTTTATTTTCCATAAGCTTTATCTTTCTCTAACTTCTCTAAAATATCTTTTTGATTAAACAAAATCAATTCATCATTAGTTTGATTCAATTCCTTACCAGCATAATCAATAACTCCTACATTTGGAATAACATAATCAACATATAAAACAGAAACATCAGCATTTTCTCCTTTTAATCTAACTACATCTCCAACAGATAATTTTTCAGAAAAAGTTATATTATCTTGTAAAGAATTAATGTATTCTAAATTATTTTCAACTTTTTTACCATCACTATCATTAAAGTTTAAATCATTAAAATTTGTATTATTCATTATTTACCTCCACTGTTCATATCTATTATTTTATTTATAATATTATTGACATAATTAGTATTATACTTATAAGAATAATTAATCATATAATCAGGAACACCAATTTCTTTTAACGCCACAATAGTATCAACATCATCTTTAGAATAATTACCATTCATTATATTATTTTCAATTTCCTTAGTTCCTCTAATCTCTTGCAATTGATATGAAGATTTTATTAAATCTTTTGCCATATCATTTCTTAAATACTTACTATCTAAATTACCTGGAAATCTTACTCTATCTAGCGCATCAGCATCTTTTAAAATCGTAGCAATATTATATATATCATCATATTCTTCTTTATCTATATTATATTTATTAAATATTGTATCAAAAGCTTCTTTAGAATCTGCCGCTTCATGATACTCTATAATTGCAGCGATTTTATTTAAATCATCAGTACTATATTTTCCTTCCAAGTTTTCAAATACTTTATTAGCACTGAGCATAGCATGATTAGTATCAGTAGCAAGATTAATACGACCTGAATCATGAAATTTAGACGCTTCTATTAAAACATCCATCATATCACTATCTAATTTCATTTCATTCCCCATATACATTGAATATAATAAAACTCTTTCTACATGGTCTATATTATGTTCAGGAATATCAAAATTATATAAATTATTATTATTTAAATATCTAACTTCACTTTCAAATCTACCTAACAAATCATTATCTTTTAATGAATTAACAACATTATACAAATCTACTTGATTATCAAAAGAAGAATTAAATAACTTATAATAACTTAAGTTTTGATCTATACCACTTATTTTATCTAAAGATAGTGATGAAACAACAGACTCTTCTGATGGAATCAATCTCGCTTTTAAAACCATTTGTCCATTTTCTTCATTATATCTAGGTAAAGAAGTAATCTCAAATTTATTATTTCTACCTAACAATAATTCTTGCTGACCATAATTTTTAACACCTGTATATTTTTCTAAATAAGCTGCTTTAGTACCTTTAGGAACTTCTATTTCTAATAATATAGGACGTCTATTAGCAATATTCATAGGTATTAAAGATGTACTAACAAAAGCACTATCATCAAATGTTTGTCCAACATCAAATGTACTAATCTTATTACCATTTAAGAATAATCCATCTACTCCTCTATAAACAGTTAAATTTTCTTTTAAAGGAGAAGATTTTTCTATTATAGAATCCATCTTATTAATAAATTTTGATAAATCTGTATATTGATATAACTTATCAAACTTTGAAATATCTTCAAAACTTCTTCCAATGTACTCACTCATAGCAGAATAACTTGTTCCATCAAATTGATGTCCTGAAAACATTGTTTTTGTTTTTCGTAAATAAGCTGTTAAAGCTGGACCAGCAGCATGTGTATAAGCCTGTATTAAATCTTGTTCAGCCTCAGTATAGCCATTAATTTTATCATTCATTATAAGCTTCTTTAGTGTTTTTCTATCACTTCTAGATAAATATTTAGAATAATCATCATAAATTAAATTAAAATCTAACTCTCTTACTGGAGTATCTTTTATATAATCAACAACATTCATAATTTCTTCTTGTAAAGTCGGATTTTTAGCCTTACCATAAATAGATTCTAATTTACTAACAAAAAATTGTTTTGGATCATCAAAATAAGCAGCAATTTCACTTTGATCAGTAAATATTTTTGAATTAGTATCGATATTTTTAATTGACGCTAATTCTTCTGTTATAGCATCATTAAATAATTTTATGGTAGGAATATCACCTTCACTAATATTATTAAGTTTAACATCTGCTTCCTTACCTGCTTTTAGATTATTATACTTAGTATTTAAATCAAACACTTCTCCTAATCCTGATAAAGCACTACCAATAAAAGCATTAGTTAAAACATTCTTAGCACCACCATAGTCATTAAATATTTCTCCATATTTCATAAGAAAATTATCATTACTTTGAAATTTAATATAATTACCCGCATCATCGTAATAGCCATCTTTATAAATAGAACTAATTAAAGGTTGAATAAAGCCTTCTGCACCACCATCTAAGCCATCTAATGCTACTCTAGAGATACTGTTTAAAAGGTTAGTGTTTATTGCTTTACTACTAGCTCCAGTTAAAAATTTACCCCCTTCACCAAATAAAGTAGCACCACCTATTTTACCACCAACAAAGAATTGTAAGCCATCCCAAAGTCCTGTACCTACACCTGCAGCAAGTCCTTCCACTGTACTAGCACCTTCACCAAAAGCTTGCTCTGTTCCTTTACCAAAGCCTGAAATACCTGCAACTACAAAAGGACTTACAACACCAAATGTCAAAAGAGAAACACCAACAGTACCAACAACATTTCCTACTTCTTTAGAGACATTTCTAACAGTATCAAAACCATAAGCTTCATCCTTTAACCATGTACCAAAAGATGTATTTTCATACATATCATCAAAGAAATTACCAACATGATCTACTGCAACAAACCCTTTAGTCTGATCCCACAAATCTTCTAAATCAGATTGCCAATCACTACCTGTTAGTACACCTCCTACTACTACAGGAATGCTTACTAAACCTGCACTAACATTCATAAGAGCATCAACTATAGATTCACCAAAATCAGCAATACCTTCAGCAAGAGATGTTTCAGCTAACGTTACAGTAGCATTAACTCTATCAAGAACATTATCTATTTTAGTAACAATAGGTGCTACATTTTCATCAACAAAATCAGTAAAATCCTGATACCATTCAAACTCTCCTAAGACATTATCTATTTTTTCAGCAATATGAGCCCCTACTTTTTCTAAAAAGCTCTCATTATTATCATTATCAAAATCAACCTCTTCAAACTCTGAAACATAATCTTCTAGCTTAGTAGAACTAGTAGTAGAAGCTGTTTTATTATCTGTAAATATTGATGAGCTATCTATTTTAGGCATCTCATATGATTTAATTTTACTATCCATAAAAATCATCCTAATCTTTATTTATCATATTTACTAAACTATTTAATTTTTCTTTAAACTTCTTCTCCTCTTCATCAACAAGCCCCATATTAATTATTTTATCAATCTGCTCATGATCAAATAGAAGGTTCTTATTAGCAGAAATAAATCCTTCTGGTGATAGACATCCTACATAGTCATAAATCTTATCACTACCTTCTCCTTTACAACAAAATCCATAAATCATAACTCTTTTAGTACCCCCCTTTAGTAGAACCACTGTTCCTATTGGTAAATATTTACTATTATTCATAATTTCCTCCTCTTACTTAGCTATTAATATTAATTCACTACTATTTCTAATATCAGTATCTAATATTATTTCATTATTATTATAAACTCTAGAATTATCTTTATTTAAAAGAATATATTCTCTATTTAAATCGAGTCTAATATTACTTAAATCCGAAATTGCTTTTATTATTAACTTCTCTACTTTCCACACTAATTCATTAACAGGAATGAAGACATCGAAAGTAGTCGCTAATCCCGGTATTATTAATTTAATTAATACTTTATTTTTCATACCACTTCCTCCTCTTCATCTTTACTGATAAAATCAATAACTTTTAAAAGTGTAGGATACCCTTCACTAATATAATAACCCATATTTTTTCTAACATCTTTATACAAGTTTCTATTCATAACCGCTAAATGTAATAAATTCTGATCACTTATACCTCTTCCTATAAAGATACCTTCATTAGTATTAAAGCCAGCAGTAAACCAAGACTCAAAAGCACTTTGTTTAACCTTAGCAACATCATCTGCAACGATAATACTCATTTTTTCATATTCTTTAACTTTCTTAACTAACTCTAATAGTTTATTATTGTTATTTAACTTAGAAATAAATTTACTTAATCCATAAATTAAGATAACTCCTTCACTCTCACTTTTTGACTCTATTAGGTTAGTTAAATAGTTAATAAGCTTATCTATAATTTCAAGAAAATTATCAGTGTAATAATTAGGATATCTATTTACATCTAACTCTAAAGTCTTAGTTGCATCTATTACTATTAAGTTAGTATTTTTAAGAGAACTAATAACCATTAACAAACTTTTAATAAAGTTTGACACAACACCTATCTTATTAGCAGTTATAATATTACCAGAAAGTGCAAGTAAATCAACAGTTACAACATCTAAATCTTTCTTAGAAATACCAATAGGTACACTTCTAAGAGTAGTTATATGTTTTTCAATATCTGGATATCTAACAAATTCAGGAAGAGTAGGTATCCTTTTCGCACTTATACTATTCTTTTCTTTCTCTTTATCAATAAAGTCCAATAAATAATCATTTAACAAAGTTGTATCTTCTACAATACTAGCAGTCTGAAACTCATGAACACCATCATTTTTAAGATAACCTCTACCTACAATATCTCTCGGCATTGTCTTAACTCTAGTTCCAAATAGAATATTATAATCACTTACTTCTTTTAATTTAAAGGCATAGAAATTTGTAAAGTTTGTAGTTAATTTATTACGAACAGAACCTGTTGTAGATGCTGTTACAATAAATATAACTCCATAATTAGCAGAATCTCTTACTAAATCCGATATCTCATCATAAAGATTAATATTACTTTCGGATAAAGAATCAAAATTATTTATAATTACAGCAATTACAGGTAATTTCTCATTAGTCTTAATATAATTTAAATAACTACCTCCACTCTCTACAAATAATTTCTTTCTTAAATCTAACTCTTCTCCCAATAACTTCAACAAATTATTATATTTTTCATCTTCACCCTGAAAAACAACTCCTCCAACATGAGGTAAAGACATAAATCTTCTCATAGATTCAGAACCATAATCAATAATATAATAGTTAATTTCACTAGCATCATGATTCTTAGTAGTTGAATAAATAATATCATTAAGTAACATTTCTTTTTCTGTACTATCATTACCATATATTAATGTATTACCATCATTTAAAAGATTATACTTAACAACACCCTGTTCTTGTTTTTCAGGAGCATCATATTCTCCAATAACTGCTTCAATATCATAAGGAGTAACAGAAAGATTATATTTTTGTACTAAATTATCTACTAAAATAGTATTAGGAATACTAGGAAGCCATAATCTTCTAGCTTTCTTATTAACTGTATTAGCAATATCGATAATACTCTTTAAAATATTAGATATCTGCTCTCCCTTAGCTTCTCCTCTTGCTTCACTACTAGCTTGAATACTCTTAATAGGAGCCCCATAATCATTAATAAAGTTAATACTCTTATCAACTTGTTTAACAATTTTCTCAGATGGATAATACTTAGCCCCACACCAAGCAGACTGCCCTAAAGCAAAATACTCATCATATCCAACTTGTAAATAAAATCTACCTGTTTGTTTTAAGCTAGCTGCCTCAGGCCGTTTTAACATTTCCTTACTATCAGCAGCATCTTGAACTTTTAAACAGACTCTAAATTTAGTATTAGACCAAATCTGATCATTAACAACACCACTAGGCTTCTGAGTAGCTAGAATCAAGTGTACTCCTAAACTACGTCCAATTCTTGCAACTGATATTAAGTTATCCATAAAATCAGGTTGTTGACTCTTAAGTTCTGCAAACTCATCACAAATTATAAATAAATGAGGTATTGCTTCACTAAGTCTTCCTTCTTTATAAAATCTCTGATACTTATAAATATCTATAGTACTTTCAGACAAACTATCACGAGCTTGATTAAACAATGTTTGTCTTCTTTGCAACTCACTATTAATACTAACCAAAGTTCTATCCATCTCAGCTTTATCTAAGTTAGTAATAGTACCTGCTAAATGAGGAAGATATACACCAGTTACTTTATTTTCAAAAGCTCCTGCTAAGCCTCCACCTTTATAATCGATTAAGATAAAAGAAACATCATCAGGACTATAATTAATACACATAGAAAGAATATAAGTAATAATAAACTCAGATTTACCACTACCAGTCATACCAGCAATCAATCCGTGAGGACCATGATATTTTTCATGTAAATCCAAATACATCAAATCCCCATTTTCAGAAACACCAACCTCAGCTTTTAAACTAGTAGTTGCATCATTAGTATTCCATCTATTTAAAATATTAAGTTGTTCAACCTTACCAACCTTCTCCATCTCAAGAAAAGTTATCATATTAGGTAAATCTTTTAAACCTTCTTCAAACTCTATAGGAATATTAGATAACACCTTCGTAATTTGTAACATATCAATATTATAGTTGATCTCATCAGAAAATGCTATTTGTTCTTGTTTTTCATAAGAATTCTTCAAAACACCAGAATTATTATCTCCTACTGTAATAAAGTTATTACATTTACTAGGAAGTTTACTAAGTCTATTTTCTATAATCAACAAACTAAATCCTAAATTATCATCAGTTTCCGTAATAGTCTTAACTAAATCATATCTTTTAACCATATCATAGTCATCTATAATAACAATATAATGCGGTTTAAATGGCTCCTCTTTTCTAGAAGATGCCTCATTTACTCTATTATTAGCAATCATATCTAAATGTTCAGCAATATTTTTAGTAGAATCTAAATCAGTCGCAAAAAATCTAAAATCCATCTCATTTGTAAAAGTATGTTTTAAATAACGAAGATACTCCCAATCATTTTTATTTACTTCATTAGTAAAGATAACCAGTTTAATATCTTCATAACTATAGAAAGTTAATAACTGTAAAACTACATTATGAACAAAGTTAACTGCTTTATATCTTTCACCCATAACAGCAGTAGTTTTATTTTCATATAAAGAATACCCAACAGGAACATTTTCTATATATTTAAATTCTTCTACTAACTTATCAGCATTATCTCTAAGTTCACTCTCATCAATCGTAAAACCTTCTTCAGGATATTCAATCTTAGCATCTAACTTTTCTTTACCAATACCAAGTCTAACAACAAGAAAATCACTTTGATCTACTCTCTTATCCCAAAAGTTAATACTTTTATTTTTAATAATATTCAAACATTCATTAACAGTAATTAAATTCTCATACAAAATATTTTTCTGTAACTTAGCTTCTTCCGTAAGTTCTTTTCTTTTCTCATCCAAATAAGCACTGTATTTTTTTATAAGTTCTTCTTTATGCTTCTTTTTCATTCGTCTATTATACCACTGTGTTACTAATGGCCAAACAATCATTGATACTAACATAGCCCCACTAGTAACTAACTGTGGCCAAGATTGTTCAACTGTTGTTTGTTTTGAATAAATTCTACTAACAGTATTAAGTAACATTGTTCCTGCCATTATTCCCATGGTAAGCATTGGACCAATAACTAAAATTAAAGGTAACTGATTATTATCATTCTCTTTTGGAGGTGCGCTTAATTTTATCTCTTTTGTTTCAATAATCCTTCTAAGTCTAGGTGATTTTGAAAAATAATCATTCTTATCATATAAATCTACATCTTTAACCTCCATATTAACAGGACGATCATTAATTGGAAAAGAAAATCTTTTTAAATTAGAATTATCTTTAACATTACCTACGCTATTAATTAAAATAAATCTATTCAAAAAAATAAGATTTAAACCATATATTTCTATAACATCTCCATTTTTTATAAAATAAGGGTTAGATAAAAGAGCAATTTTATTTATATAAACAGGTAAATTATCACTTCTTTCTAACACTAATCTTCCATCTTGAATATTTATTTTTACTTTAGAATTATTTAAATAATTACAATTATAAACAATATTAGCATCACTACTATTACCAACAATAATATTTATGCCAGTATCATAAGTATAAGTATAAATATCAGCAATATTAAAGTCACTAACATATATCAAATAATTAACGTTATTTCTTCTTAAAACATAGAAATTATTAGCAACTAACTTTTCTTTACTAATATATCCATTATTAGTAAGAATCTTAACATCACTAGTCTCATATAAAAACCAGCCTTCATTACTAGATTCAACATTAATTAATTTGCTTTCTTCTTCATCATTAAAATCAAAAGTATAACTTCCTGAAATTTCTTCTGGCAATTTAAAATCAATTATTTTATTAGACAAAAATAACGTTATTTTCATATGTAACACTCCTTATAGATACAACAAGCAACATGTTTAGTTTTAAATAAAAGTAATGATATACCTACTAATAATCTATTTTTATATTTAAACTTCCAATTTTAATTTACCATCACTCTATTTTATAAGTTAATTATAGCAAAATAATTTCTTTTATTCAATAACTAGAAACAAATAAAACAAACAAGATTTTTTACTTTATCGTTATCTCAACAAATTCTTACTTTATAAATAAAGTAAAATCACATCACTATAGACTTAAACTGCTTAAAAAACTATGGAACAACTTAAAATTTAAAGTTCTTGTTTTATTTTTTTTTGCGTGATACTAAATTATGCCAGTATCATTTTTTGTTTTGTCCGTTTTTTAACGCAATTTCCTTATATATAAAAAAACGAGAATCTTCTCGCTTTTTATCTAAGTAATGCTAATTGATTGTAAAATATAATTATTTTTATTCTTTTTAAATGAATAAGAAACTGTAGGAAGAATTTCCTTATAATTATCGACAATAGAAGAGCTAATCATATTATTTGTAGTAGCAACATCATAATTACCAATAGAGTTAATATTATTTAAATAATCTTGATAACTTGAATATAATAAATAAGGAGATTGTGAAATATCAACAAATAAATATTGACGATGTAAATTAAAAGTATCATCTGTCTTTTCAAACGAACCTTTTGATAAAAGTTGATATGGTAAAGAAAAGTCATATGCATAATCATCAGTTAAAGTATATTCTTTATTTTCATCATCATAAGTTGCAATAATTTGATTAGTTGATAAATCTAATATATCTTCATTAAAATATTGAAAGTCATCACCAAAATAATCTTCAAAAACTGAATCAAAGTATGAAACCTTTAAAAGATTACTTTCACTATTTAAAATATATAAGCCAAAATTAAGTTTAGTTTGATTAGAAATTTCATTAATATTTGTAACAGGCAGTTTATCAATGAAAAATTGTTCTAGATTATTTACTTTTTCTATAGCATCAATGTCAGGATCTTCAGATTCTTCTGATACCGGTGTTTTTTCATCTTCATCAGTTACATTTTTGCTATTATCAACGCTTAATATCCCAAAAATAATTAATATTAATGATACAAAAATTAAAATTATTAAATATCTTAATTTCATCTAATCACCTCACAATAATGGATGTTCTGTTGGACAAGACATACCTGGTTTTAATTCCCAACTACCATTATAATATTGGAAATAATCTAATAAATTAGTAGTATATACGTCATTCATCAATTCCCAAAGATATAATGATTGGCTCCTATTACCAGCATTATCTACAACATAATACTCCCAACCCCAAACAATATGGTATTGACCACCATTCCAATAAAATTTACATAATTTATCAAGGCCATTTACTACTACCCTATTTACTCCTGAACCTCCTTCATCACCTGCTGCACTAACTACCCAAGGCTCTCCACATGAAGTAGTTTTTCTATATGCACAACTTCTTGAAGAGGTAATTTTTGACATTGGATCTTTATTACATTGTCGTTCTGTAAAGCATTGCCTACCCTCTGCTTGTAATTGTAAACTAAAATTAGAACCACCACAATTACTACCTACACAATCGCCATAAAGACCAGATTGAATATTATAACCAAAAAAGTTATTAGTCATAGTCCAATCTATAATAGGAGTATATGGAGGAGTCTTATCTATTTTTACAGTTTGATTTGGACATGTCGCACTATTTCCTGCATTATCATATACTGTTCCTGGACTTACCCCTCCATTTGTATTACTACTTATTGTCTTACTAACATTACCAGTACAGCCACTGCCACCTGTATCACTACATGTTCCTTTTATAGTTCTATTTCCATTTGTCCAAGCATCACTTCCACCGCTACTTGTGCATGTAGGAGCTGTCTTATCTATTTTTACTGTTACTCCTGAACATGTCGCACTGTTTCCGGCATTATCATATACTGTTCCTGGACTTACCTTTCCATTTGTATTACTATTTATCGTCTTACTAACATTTCCTTTACAACCACTTCCTCCTGTATCACTACATGTTCCTTTTATTGTTCTACTTCCATTCGTCCAATTATTATTTCCTCCACTACTTGTACATTTAGGGGCTGTCTTATCTATTTTTACTGTTACTCCTGAACATGTCGCACTGTTTCCGGCATTATCATATACTATTCCTGGACTTACCTTTCCATTTGTATTACCACTTATTGTCTTACTGACATTTTCTTTACAGCCACTTCCTCCTGTATCACTACATGTTCCTTTTATTGTTCTACTTC
>CALVQY010000012.1 GCA_944358355.1 uncultured Bacilli bacterium
TTTTATTCTAGGTTTCTTATAATATGCAGTTTTTATAATCTTTGCTTAGATACTTAGTTTCGCAAGAAGTCTAATATTATTGGAAGTAGTAATGAATATAAAGAAGATACTGATAAAAATGATGACAATACTGAAGATAGCGATGAAGATAATGGTAATAATAATATAATGAATTATTATGATCAATATTCACAGAATGTAGTAAATAGTTTTAACAATTTAACTAATAGTGTTAATAATATTAATGAAAATAGCAAGGATACTATAAAAAAAGATGAAGTTTACTTTGATTTTAGTAGATGGTCTGCTTTGAAAAAAGTATCTTCTACAGCATCTAGTATAAATATAGATTATATTGTTTTTGATCCAAATAGTGAATATCAAGCACTCTTTATATTAATAAGAGATGCAACAGGAGAATATGAGCAGAAATATTATTTAAATAAAGATTCTAGTAGTTATGTAATAAGAGATTTAGTACCAGATAATGAATATACTTTATCTTTTGGATATCGTTTAGTATCAGGAAGTGAAGATGTATATGAAGATACGGTTACAATAAAAACTAAAGTACCTAGTTATAGTATTGATATTACTAAAGTTACTAGAGATACTATATATTATACTTTAAATGTTGATAGTAATTATGCTTTTGAAAGTGCTAATATTTCTCTTTATAGTGATTCTAATAGAATTGCTATAGAAAGTATAGATTATACTAAAATATCTAATAATCAATATTCAGGAAAATTAAATTATAGCAATTTAGGTTATTTAGTTGAGGTAAAATTAGAAGATATAGTGTATAATGGAAATGTAGTAATACTAGATGTTAGTGATAAATTTATTAATGAATAGGAGTTGAGATTGATGGATGTTATGTCAGCGACAATAATTTGTATTGGAATTATGTTAGGTTTTGCCTTTCTTGGCCTTGGAATAGGTATTGGAATGATGGCTGGTAGAGTAGCTGAGGCTGTAGGAAGAAATCCAGAAACTAAAGCAGATGTTGTACACTCAGTAATGACAATTTTAATTGTGACAACTATTTTCTTGTTATTTTTGTTCTCTTTTGTCTTTTTCTTGTTATTTTTTAATCCTTTATTTGTTTAATTATGACAGAAATATTTGTAGCTTTAGTTGTTCTTTTAATATTAGTAATTATTACATTTCTTTTCTTTAAGAGAATTGTTAATAAAGTAAATGAACAGGCAAAATTGTATTTTACTTTAAAATTACAGGAATATGATGAATTAGTTAAGGAAAAAGAGGAGAAGTTAAGAAAGATTAAAGAAGATACTGATAATAAAGAGAAAAGTACAGAAATTAAAGAAGATATTTCTAAAACACCGGTCATTGTTCTTGAAGATAATAAAAGAAGATATCAAGTAGATGATTTACTTAAGACTGTTAAAAAGGTAGAAGATAGATTTAAGATTGATAATGAAAAAATTTTGAAACAGTTTTTAAATAATAAGCCTACTAAAGAGGAATTAGTAAGATTTAATCATTTAGAAAAAATGAAAAATGAGATTATAAAGATGGGTGTTTATAATATAGTTACTAGTACTGATGAAAATCTTTTAAATGAGTTGTTTGATAAATTAAGAATGGTCGATGTTGATATTGTAGATGCTTTTGCTTTAAATACTACTAATCCTACTGTTGAAGATTTCTTAAATTATTTAGAAAATGAACTTAATAAATGTGATCCTCATATTTATGTTGAAGTAGGAGATAAAAATGTAAATTTTGATTATTTGAGTGATAGAATTGTAACAGAATATAATGAGAAGATATATAAAGGAATTATGGTAATTTATCGTAATAAAATGTATGATTATAGTCTTTAATAAAAAGGGGAATCAAATATGGAGAAGGAAACAGCAGAACAATTATTTGAAGAAGATTATGTTGATCAAATGTTAGATGATAAAATTAAAAAAATTAATTATCATCATAACGTTTATGATGTCGGTAAAGTTATTCAAGTTAAAGATTTTATTATTTATGCTAATGGACTTGAAAATGTTTCTTTTTATGAAAAAGTTAATATTGATAACAAGGCTATTGGATATGTAATGAAAATGGAAAGTAATTGCGTTGTTATAGCAGTATTAAAACAGACGGATAAAATTTCTATTGGTGATAGTGTTTATCAAAGTAATGAAGAATATATGGGAGAATTTTCTACTGATGCTTTGGGACGAATTATAGATATATTTGGTGAGGATAAACTGACTAATAAAAAATATCAAAATATTATTAAATTAAAAGTAGAAGAAGATAATACTCCTATAATGGAAAGAACTCCAGTTAAAAGGCCTCTTTTTACAGGAATTGCAGGAATTGATTTAATATATCCAATTGGTAGAGGACAAAGACAGTTAATAATTGGTGATAAGAAAACTGGAAAAACGCAGTTATGTCTTGATACTATTGTTAATCAAAGAGGACAAAATATAATTTGTATTTATGTAGCGATAGGTAAGACTAAGAAAGAGGTTAAGGAAATTTATTATGAATTATTAAAAAGAAATGCTATGAGTTATACTATTATAATAACAGCTTTTTATGATGAATTAGCACCTGTTATTACTTTAACTCCATATTATGCTTTATCAGTAGCTAGGTTTTATATGTTACAAGGCTATGACGTTTTAGTTTGTATTGATGATTTAAAAAGACATGCTGATGCGTATCGTGAAATTAGTCTTATTTCTATGAAATCCCCAGGACGTGATGCTTATCCTGCTGATATCTTTTATTTTCATTCAAGACTTTTAGAAAAAGGCTGTCAATATCAGAATGGAGCAAGTATTACGATTTTACCAGTGGTAGAGACTACTGGAGGTGATATTACAGATTATATTTCTACTAATATTATTTCTATTACTGATGGACAAATAGTTTTATCAAGTAAGAATTTTCAAAAAGGGGAACGACCTGCTATTGATTATGGATTATCAGTATCAAGATTAGGTGGGGCAGTTCAAGAAGCAGAGATGAAAAAATTAGGTGCAACGGTAAGACAGAAATTATTAAGTTATTTGGAAACACGTGATGTATATGAATTAGCTAATGTTGATGAAATGAGTAAGGAATTACAAGATAAAATTTTTGAAGGTAAGAAAATACTTGATAATTTGATTCAGTATAAGTTTTCTCCACTTTCTAAACAAGAAATAATTAATAAATTTGTATTTTTAGGAGAAAAGAAAGATGGCTAGTGTTAAGAATATTGTTAAAGTCATGAATTTTCATTCGCTAATTAGAGTAGATAAAGCTAGAAAAGTTGCAGAGGAATATTTTGATGTTGAACAAGAATTAACTAAGATGATGTATAAAGTTATTTATAATAAAAACTTAGTTTTAGATAAAAAAATATTAGTTTCTAATAATAAAGGTAATGTAATAGATATATATCTTGGTAATGATTTAGGATTTTGTGGTAACTTTAATCATCAGTTATTGCAAGCTATAGAAGAAGATAATGATAATGAGAAAATTATTGTTGGTAAAAAGATATTTCCTAAAAATGATAAGAATGTATTATTAAAAATAACTAAAGAAGATTTTTTCCAGAATTATCAGAAAATAGAGAATATAATTTATGAATATGTTATGGAACATAAATTAAAAGAAATTAATGTTATTTATAATCATTATTACAATGTTAATGATATAAGATTTGAGAGGAAGACTTTATTTCCTGTAGAATTAGAGAAAGATATTGTTAAAGATATAAATTTAGATGTGGATTATGTAATTGAAGCCGATATTAAAGAAGTTATTACTAGTATTTTGGCATTATATCTTTGTTATCAAATAAAAATATTAGAAAGTAATAGTTGGGCTAGTGAAAATGTTATGCGGGAGAAAGTAACTAGAGATTCTATTGATAAAATTGAAGAATTAGAAAATGAAACTCATCAGAAGGAAGTAAAAGAAAAGAAATATAAAGAGTTTAAGAGTCAAATAAGTAATTATAAAAATTATATGAAGGAGTGAGAAGTATGATTGGTAAAATTGTTGCTATATCAGATATTAATGTAAGTATTTTTGCTGATTATCCTCAAGAAGTAAAAATAGGTGATATCTTATATGCGGAAACTCAATCGAAAATATATCGTTTTGAGATAGTGGAAATTAAAAATAATACAATTACAACCATTCCATTTTCTTCAGTTATTGGCCTTAAAAGAGGACTTTCTGTTTATCCTTTGAAAAAGGGGTTGGGTATTGAATATTCTAAAGAGATATTGGGTAGAGTTTTTAATTCTTATGGAGAATTAATTGATGGAACAGTTATAAATATTCCTAATGAGCGAAGTATTTATAATAGACATTTAACAATTGCTGATATTAATGTAAATAATGAAATATTATGGACGGGAATTAAAGTTATTGATTTCTTTTCTCCACTTAGTAAAGGATTTAAGATGGGTTTGTTAGGAGGAGCAGGAGTTGGTAAAACTGTTCTTATTAAAGAACTTATTAATAATATTTATAAAAATTTAAATTCCAATGCTATTTTTGTAGGGGTTGGGGAACGTTCTAGAGAAGGTAAAGAACTTTATGATGAGATGAAGGAATCTGATTTACTTGATAAAATATCAATTGTTTTTGGACAAATGGGAGATAATCCTGTTTCTAGAAGTAAAGCTATATATAGTGGATTGACATTAGCAGAATATTTACGAGATGAACAGCATCAGGATGTATTGTTATTTATTGATAATATTTATCGTTTTGTACAAGCTAAGTCAGAAATTTCTACGGAATTAAAGAGAGTTCCTGTTGAAAATGGTTATCCTACTACAATGGCAAGTGATGTTAGTGAAGTGGAAGAGAGAATTAATTCTACAGATGATGGGTCAATTACTTCTTTTCAAGCTATATATGTACCAGCTGATGATTTAAATGATGAAGCAGTTCAAACTATCCTTTCACATATGGATGGACAGATAGTTTTGGATCGTAAAGTAGCTGAAAAGGGACTTTATCCTGCTATTAATATCTTTAGAACTACAAGTAAATTGATTGATATAGATAAAATTGGAAAAGAACATTATGATTTAGTTTCTTCAGTATTAAAGTATTTGACAAGGTATGAGGAATTAGAAGAGATTATAGCAGTTTTAGGTATTGATGAGTTATCAAGCGAGGATAAAAATATATTCTATCGTTCTAGAAAGCTTAGGAACTATTTTACACAACCAATGTTCGTTGCGGAAAATTATACTAATATACCAGGTAAATTTGTTAAGATTAATGATGTCTTAGAGGATGTTAAAAATATTTTATCAGGAACCTATGATAATATTGATGAAAGTAAGTTCTTATATATTGGTACTGTTAAGGAGATTTTATGATTGTAAAAATATATAGTTTATCTAGGGGGGTAGAGAATTTTACTGAGGTAAAAGCTATTAGAATTAAGAGTAAAAAGTATAATTTGTTAATTATGAAAGATTATTTACCAATTATTGGGGAAATTGATGGTAGTTTTGAAATAGAGATGGAAAATGAAACTAAGCTTTTAGATCCTATTAAAGCCTATTATGTTAATCAAAACAATATTTTTGAACTAATTATAAAGGAAGATGTGGAGAATAATAATGGATGAGTTTATTTATCAAATTAGTTTATTGTTGTCATTTATTTTATCGTTTTTCTTTTTTATTATAATATTTCTAATTATTTTTGAGATTACTTTTCGTGTTAATAAAAATGAAACTGAGAAACATTTAAAATTTTATGGTTTATTTATGGGACTTAATAATTATGATATTTTTCTTTTTTCTTTAAAAACTATATCATATATACTACTATTGTGGTCTATATTATCTAATACTATTTTACCTATTCATTTTATTCTTTTTATTCTATTACAACTAAGCTTTGATCTTTGTTCTTTTAGATATATTAAACTTTTTCCTAATTTGATAAATAATCTGTTTATTTGTTTTTTATTATATTCTAAGCAAATATTTTATGATTATTTACTAGATGTAACCTTTTTATATTCTGTTGTCATATTAATAATCTTATTAAGTCTCTTTATATTTTTCTATGCTTCATACTTTTATTTAAAAGATATTCAGTTTTTACTTACAAGTAATAAATATGTAAAGAAGGTATTACCTACTAATAGTAAGTTTGTGGAATTTTTTAAAAAGAAATTTAAAAAAAATATCTAGTTTATACTTATATTTATTGTTTTTCTTATAATTTTACGGTAAAATTAGATAGAAGATAGGGGTCTTATTTATGAATATTAAAAAAAATTTAGAATTTATAAAAAAACATTTAGTTATATTTTTAACAACAGTAGGACTTATATTGATTTTACTGGCAGTTATTCTTATTGTTTTCTTTGTTAAGGAAAATCTAGATACTTATACTATAGAAAGTGAAGATATGTATATTTATTTTGATCAAGCTAAATTTGAATATAATACCAAAATTACATTAGATAGTAGTTCTGGTATAACTAAATTAGAAGTTGATGGTGAAGAAATAGATTTAGAATCTGAACCTTTATATTATAAAGGTATTGATAAAGTTATTTTTCCAAAAGAAATGGCAGTAGTTTTTCCACTTAGTAGTGGGCAACAGAAAAGAATTGCGAAGTTTACGCAACTAGATGCTTCAGAAGGGGGAATGTATTTAAAAAATAGAAATTTAAATTATTCTATTGCTAATGCTTTCCTTTTTGATGGTAATAGTTTATATTTCTTTTTAGATGATACAACTGTTAAAGTAGAAGAGTTAGAGATAACAGTACCAGCTTTTTCTTATGCAATTTATAACTTTAATAAAGATTTATATTTATATAGTTATGAAGAAGATATGATGTATTATTTTGCTAATGTTACTACTGATGTTTTAGCAGAAGCAAAAGGCTATACAATTAACTTAAGTATTGATAGTTTAGAGATTAATGGTAAATCAAAATTGTTATTAAAGAATTTTTCATATTTGTCTAATTTAAAATAAGTTATGGGGTGATGTTATGAAAAGAATTATCATTCCTATAATAGTGGTGGTAATTATTTTACTTTGCTTTAGTTATATGAGATTTGTACCTCATGGATATGTTGAAGTTGATGGTTATCTTTTCACCTCAAATAGATTAGTTGAAAATTTATTAAATACTGATGAAGATAATCAAAATGTCGATTATCAAAAAGTTGCTATTAATGATACTATTTATCAAAGAGGTGAATCTTTATTTATAGGAACGGAAAGAAAATATCAAATAAATGTTGATTTACCATTAATTGCTAATGATTCGTCTTTAATAATGAATTTTGCAGCAAATGGTAATTTGATAGATTCAAGATTTCAAAAAACTACTAGTTATGCTAATAGTATAATAACTGGAGGACATTTATATAATACTAGTACTTATGAACAAGCAGATGATGATCTTTATTATTTTTTAGAGTTGTCAAGTGGTGTTTTTGTTAACTTTTTAGACTTAAAGATAAGTACTATTACTAATAATTATGAAATTAAAGCTAATAGTTTTTTGATTTTTGAAGAAAATGAAATTCGTTATTATTCTCTTCAAAATGGTGATTTTAAATATCATGTAATTCAAGATGTTGATAATGATTCTAGTGTCTTAGTTAATAATAAAGAGTTTACTTATGAAGAATTACGCATTTTATTAGAATTGATTTCTGCTAAAGAGGATGAAAAAGAAGATATTGTTTTAGATAAGATTGATAATGAAGAGGAAAATACTAATGTAGATAATAGTAATGATAATATTAATGGTAGTAGCCAAGAAATTGCTTATGTAACTCCTGAAGTAACGATTAGTGATTTTTCTTCAAGTATATATTCATTACAAGCTAATATGAATATTTATGACCCTTCTTTTAGAATTAAAAAGAATCCTACTTTTGAATTGCAGATTGATGGTAGTGTTTACTTAAGAAAAACTATTTCTTCTAGTGGTAATTTTGAAATAATAGGATTATTGCCTAATACTGAATATACAATTGTAGGAACATTTACTTACTTAAATGAAGATAATGTACAAGTTAGAAAAACATTTATTGAAGAAAAAATTAGTACTAAAGATATATCTTCAGTGGAACCTTTAGAGTTTAATCTTACTAATAATACTTTTTATCCAAATTATATTTCACTAACTGATGTTCATTTATCAAATAAGAGTAGTGATGAGGTTTTGAAAGGATTAAAAACTGTTAGAATCATAATAGATGATAAAGTCTATAATATTCCTAGCAGTAAAGTTCAAAGTCTTAAAAATTTAGAGAATATTGCTTATGATACTAGTAAAAATTTAGAGTCTAATACCAATTATACATTTAGAATAGCTGCGTATGATGTTGCAGGTAATGAGTTAGTTGTAAATAATAATACTTTTCAATCAAAGACTTCTAAAGCACCTCCAAGTGTAGAAATAAAGGTTTTAGATACTGATATTACAACGGCTTTAATAGGATTTACAGTTGATAATAAAGATAATGTAGCGATGTCAAATTTACGCTATGTGGTATCTGATTTGAATGGTAAAATTGTTGTAAATGGGACAATAAATCCTAGTGATAATTTATCTATAAATAATTTAGAAACTAATCAGGTTTATTTACTTGAAGTTTATGCTGATTATGATTTGAATGATGGTGCAGGAGTTTTAAAAGATCAAAAGTTAAATCAAATAAGGTTTAGTACAGAGTCTATTTCTAGTTTAGGTTATTTCCGGTTTGATTTTGATGAACAGGAAATAAGTCAAGATATGGCTCAATATACTTTTAAAGTTAATTCTGAAGCGACTGATTCTAGACTTATAGAGTTGTTAACAAGAGTTGAGATTACTATTACTAATGAAGAAAATGGTGAAAATGTTATTACCCAAAAAATAACTGGTGACAATATTTCTTTATTGCAAGGAGGAGATGCTCTTGATCTTGTTTTTGATAATTTGGAGTCTAATACTTCATATCTAGTTAGCGTTGAAAGTTTTATTAAACAAGGTGATAGAGAATATAATATTGATGCTTTAATAAATTTAAAAAGTTTTAAAACATTAAAGAGAGAAGCGCAAGTTTTACTAGCTAATAAATTTTCAACAGAGAATATGATAGATTTTGATGCTAAAATCGTTGACGAAGATGGTGCTATTATTAGTGATAGTGTTAGATTAGAAGTGCGAAGTAGTAGTGGTAAATTAGTATATGTTGATGAGTTAAAAATAAATGGTGATTTTGAAAGATTTACTTTAGATAAGCTAGATACTGAAGAGACTTATACATTTACATATACTACTGCTGAATATAATATTGGCTATAATAATATAACTTTTGAAGAAAATAAAGTTTTACTAGAAGAAGAAATAGTAACTAATATAGGAATTTATGGTTCTTTGGAATTAGATAGTTTGTTAAGACAGACTACTAGTATAAATTTATTTGATATTGAAAATGAAAGCAGATGGAAAACAAGTGGTTCTTCTTCTTCATTTCAAAGAACTGTTAATACTAAAACTAATACTTTTACTTTGACTGCTAAAAATGCAAATGCAATTTATTCTTATTATATTCCAGAATATAGGGGGCAAGTTTTACAATTTTCTTTCTATGCTAGATATCAAAAAGATTCTAATAATCAAAAAGTATTTTTGAATAATACTGACTCAGGTTCTAGAAATGAACTTAAAGATTTAAATTATGAATGGCAAAAGTATGAATATACAGTGATACTTTCAGGTTCTTATTTCAGTTTTAATGTTAATGAGATCAGTAATAATAATACGACAACAACAGTAGAGATTAGAGAGTTGCAAGTTGAATCTTTAGAAAATTTGGATAAAGTTAATAAAACTCTTTCTTATCATTCATCTGGATATATTTTTCAAGATGCAGAAATGATTTCTGGTAAAGATTCTATGCCTGATTATGAAGGAAGTAGTAATATGATTGGTAATTATGGTGATGGTTATGCTAAAATTACTAATCAAGATACGGGTGAAGTAGAAACTTTTAGTTATACAGGTGCTTCGCAAACGTTTACGGCTGAAGATACGGCTAAATATAAAATTGAATTATGGGGTGCTAGTGGAGGAGATGGTTATGGATATAATACTTGTGGAACTAATTTAACATCTAAAGCTGGTTGTGGTGCTTATACTACTGGTACTATTTCTTTAAAAGAAGGTACAGTTTTGTATGTGTATGTTGGTGGAAAAGGAACATATGGTTCTGGTAGTAATAGATATGGAGGTAGAACTGGTGGCTTCAATGGAGGTGGAGATGGAGGTAACGCCTCTTCTGGTTCAGGAGGAGGTGCTACTGATATTAGACTAGTTAATTCAGCTAATACCTCTGGATTAGAATCTAGAATTATGGTGGCAGCTGGAGGTGGCGGTGCTGATAATATTTCTTCTACTTCTGCTGATGATGGATCAGGAGGAGCAGGTGGTACTTTAACTTCAGAGGGAGCTTATGTTAGAGGAAGTTTAGTTATTGATTATGCTGCTACGCAGTTTTCATTTAATAATACACAGCTTGGTATTGGTAAATCTGTTAGTACTAATACCGATTCAGGAGGAGCAGGTGGAGGCTACTTTGGGGGCTTAGTATCTAATAATGGAAATGGTGGTGGTTCTGGAGGCTCTTCCTATATTAGTGGATATCATGGTTGTATTGCTTTAACAAAGGATGTTCCTGCTAGTAGTGATTATGAAGATTATAAAGAAAAAGATAATTATAAAGGTTTATTTTATGCTAGTATTTATGATACTAAAAGTGAATTAGAAGAGAGTAAGTTTTATATTCAAATATATAGAAATGGAGAATTAGAATCTACTGATGCTTATAATATGCAAGATACTAGTATGTCAGTTAATCAGTTACTAGAATATGAATTTAAACGTAATTCTAATTATGAACTTCATCTTTGTGTAAAAATAAGAGATAGGCTATATACAATTGCGGTTAATGCTTTTAGTACAGAAGAAGAGATTAGAACGATAAGGACTGTTGATGATTTTTTTGCTATTCATACTAATGGTAAATATTTAGTTGCTAATGATCTTGATTTTAGAAATAATAGTAAATATTTATCTTTTAGCTTTTCAGGAACAATAGATTTTCAAGCTCATAAAGTTTTACTTAATGTACTTAATAGACCAGCTTATTTATTTCACACTTTAAGTTCTAATGGTAAGTTATCTAATTTAGATGTTCATTATTATTTTGATAATACTTCTGCAAGGGGTAGTTTTTATGGATTAATCTGTTATCAGTATGGAATAGTAGAGAATATTAAAATAACTTTGGAAGAAGCGACAGTGCAAAGTAATGTATTAATATCATTGTTATCTTATGCTAATTATGGAACTGTTAGAAATTTTGTGTTGTATAGTAAAGCTTCTTTATCAGGTTCTTATTTATTAACTTTAGGATGCTTATATAATTATGGAGTTATGGAAAATGGTTATGCTTATGGTGAATCTATTAATGCTAGCTTTGTCAATACTACTAGTACTAATAAACGTGTAGGTGCTATTGCAGGTTATTCAGGAGAAAATGCTAGTTTTGAAAATATTTATTCTTTAGTTGGGGTTTTATTATTACCTAATATGGATGTGAATAACCTTAATTATGCAGCCGGTAATATTGTAGGTGAAGTTAATAGAGCGGTTGTTAAGAATGTTTATAGTTATGTTTCTAGTGAAGAGGAACGTGATTATAATAGAGATCCTAACTTTGGTACAGTTTCGTACTTAAATGGTGATAATATTTACTATGCTAGTGATAGTAATACTTATAATACAAGTTATTCTAATAAAGTATCTAAACTAGCTTTATCAAATACTGAGTTTCAAAATAAGGTTTTAAATAATGATAATCAATTTGAAGTTGATAGTTATGTTAATTTAGGATATTTTCCGCAGCTAATTTGGTCTAGTGTTATGCCTAATCAAGATTATATTGAATTACCTCTAGTAGAAGATGATGACTTAATTGATATTATAACTGTTGATGATGTTATTCAGGAAGGAGAAGAAGCGACTGTTAATTTGACAGTTAGTAATCCTGGTCATGAAAGAATAACAGATATTTCCATAAAAGATCTTACTAGTGAGATAGTTAGCCAAGAAACAGCAGATGGCATTACAAAGTTAGTAATTAATGTTTCTAATCCAACAAGATATGTTTCTCAATATTATATTAGATCTATTACTTCAGTTAGTGCTTATGGTATTGAATTTGAACGTACTTATGCAGAAAATGAACGAGCTTTAGATATAGATATGTATAAAGATGTTTCTTCAGTTGCTGACTTTAAAGCAATTAAAAATAGTCTTAGTGAAAATTATAGGTTAACGACAGATTTAGATTTTAGAAATGCAACAAGTTTTCAATTAGGTAATTATAGTGGCAAGCTTAATGGAGATGGACATGCTATTAAGAATATTACTATTTCTTCGGGAGATGCTTTAATTTCTACTTTGACGGGGACAGTTGAGAACTTAATGGTTGAAAATTATACAAAGTCTAATAATAATACATATGGTGGTTTGATTGCTAATGCTAGTACTAATTCAAGAATAAGTAATGTTCATATGAAAGATGTAAATGTTAATGGGTCTTCTTATATAGGCGGTTTAGCAGGTTATGCAAATAATTCAATAATTGTTGATAGTTCTGTTACTAATTTTACAGTAAACAATGTAGATGGGGCGACAGAAATAAGAGTAGGTGGTCTTATTGGATATATGACTTCTACTTATGTAAATAATAGTTATGTTCAAAATATTCAATTAGAGCTTGTTACTCCTGATGTTGTTTATGCAACTGGTGGTTTAATTGGAGAAATTGGTTCAGGAGTTGTTGATTCTGTTTATGCTACTGGTACTATTAGGACAAACTTTCAGGAAACAGGTGGTTTAGTAGGTAGAAATGCAGGATATATTAGAAATGCTTATACTAATGTAAATATTTATAGTCAACAAGATTTATTGGGAGGAATAGCTGGTTATTCTTCTAATAATAATATAAGTAATACTTTAGTTGTTGGAGATATTTATAGTTATTTGTTAACTACTACTAATACTCATAGAACAATAGGTAATCGTGTTGCTCTTAATTCTAATTATGCTTGGAATGAACAAAAAATTAATGGTGTTATTGATAATGAAGTTAATGGTGATATTTTAGTTACGACTGATGAGTTAAATACAAAAGGTATTTATAGTTTAAGTATAGATATTGGTGAATATTTTGATGATAGTAATATCGGTGATAATACTTTGCCACTTTTATATAACTCAGCAAGAACAGAACTATTACCTAATCAAGAAGCTTCAAAGTTAAATTTTGTTTCTTTTGAAGTTTCTAATATAACTACTTCTAGTGGTATTGAAAGTGCTAATATTTTACTTGAGATAGATAATCCTTATGAATATACTATTAAAGATTTAAAAATAGATGGATTAAAAATTACAAGTATTAGGAAAAATGAATTAATTGATAAAGTTAGTTATCTAGAATTAGAAGTTGTTCCTGAGCGTTATTATGATAGTTATATGATAGAAGAAATAGTTTATCTTGACGGAGAAGAAGAAAAAAATTATGCTAAATCAACGAAGATTGCTCTACAATTTTATAAAGATATTAGAACTTTTGAGGATTGGCAAAGTATTAGTCATACTACTTTTGAAAATTATAGATTGGTAGCAGATATTGATTTTGCAGGACGTAAGAATATTAATACTAATGTTTCTATTAATCGTTTAGAAGGGGCAGAAAATGGTTATACTTTAAAGAACTTAGATTTAACTTTTAATAGTGCTGGGGAAGTTTTAATAAAAACAGTTTCTGCTAATATTAGTAATGTTAATTTTGAAAATGTTAATATTAAAAATACTGGTAGTGGAAATTATGCAGGTATTATTAGATTTACAATGGGTACTGTTAGTAATGTTAATTTTAAAGATATTACAATTGATGCACCAAATGTTTCTTATACAGCTTGTATTTCTAATGATAGAACTGTTTCTATAAGAGATATTTCTTTAGAAAACATTAATGTTAAAGGGAAAAATTATACAGCAGGATTTATTGGTAAGACACGATCTAATGATATGACATATATAGATTTAAAAGATGTAACAGTAGATTCTACTGGTAATTATGTAGGTGGTATGATTGGTCATCGTGATTATTCGGCTACTGTTACTGTTTTCCATATTACTGCTGATGAATTAAATATTAAAGGTAATAGTTATACAGGAGGTATTTATGGATATGGTGGTGCATCGATAGTTGACGTTACTAATGCTACTGTTCAAGGTACTTCTTATGTAGGAGGTATTATGGGATATGGGGCAGTTAATGGACTTGCTGATAATATTATTTCTGATAGTACGATTTCTGGTAGTTCTAGTTATATTGGAGGAATTGCAGGTTATAATTATGATTTTACTAATCTTTATGTATCTAATTGTGAGATTATTGGTACTTCTACTTCAGTTTATTATGTTGGAGGAATATCTGGAGGTGGTGGTTATACTCTTAGTAATGTTGGTATTTGGGATAGTAAGGTTAGCTCTTTAGGTAATAGTGTTGGTGGTATAAAGGGTTCATTAGCTTATGCAACTATTAATAAAGGTTTCGTTAGGAATGTAGATGTATCTGGAGCATATTATGTTGGAGGTGCTGTTGGTAAAAGTGAAGGTGTTACTAGTACAATAAGTTATGTTTTAGTTAATGCTAATGTAACTGCTACTAGTCATAGTGCTGGGGGAATTATTGGCTATGTTCCAAATTTAGAAACAACATCTGCTAATAATATAACAAGACTTACTTATAATATGGTTCAAAGTTCAACAGTTACAGCTCCTTATGATGTAGGAGGACTTATTGGTAGAGTTCAAGCTGATTTATATGAAGGACATTTTACTTCTAATATTGTTGTTGCTTCTGTTAATTCAACATTGGATGGAGGCAATGTAGGAGCGGTTATTGGTAGTGGTGATCATTATGCTAGTGGTATTACTAATTTAGGTGTTTATGAAAATATGTTAGTTAATAATCAACAAGTTAAAGATAATAATACAGATCTTACAGATGATAATCTTTTATCTTTGGGAGATTTAAAAACACAAAAGAGTTATACTGATTTGGGATTTTCTACAAGTTACTTTAGTTATACTCCACTAAGTAGTGATAGTTATCCAACTTTGATAGGAGTTAGTAATCAAGAGATGATACCTTTACCAGTTAGTTCAATTATGATGTTTAGTCGTAGTCGTTTGACAAGATTTGAGAGTCCACATGTTTTACCAGAAGTTGATATTTATGCTAGTGGTATTGATACAATTAATATTGAGTTTGATAAAGTAGATCCAATGACAGAATTTACTATTTCAGGAGTAACAATACCAATTAGTAAACGTGTTTATACGTTACAATATGATTTTAAAACTGATTTAGTTTTAGAACTTAATGATGGTATTAATCAAAAAACAATAACTAAGAAAGCGAGTGATCTTGCTAATCTTGTTATTGTAAATGATGATAATCAATATTATTATTTAAAAGATAATACTATTATTACTAATGCTAAAAATATAAATGGAAAATATGTTAATTTATATGGTAATCAGGCTCTTAGTATTGATGGTAATATATATTCTTTAGATAATGGTGAGGTTATTAATAATAATATTAGTTTGTTTAATCAAATTGATTCTAAGCCTCTTTATGAATTCTATTATCAAGGTTATACAATTTCAACTTATGCTAATTTTTCATTAATAGGTAATACTAAAGAAGTAGATAAACAGATTTTTGTAAAGAATGAGCAGTTAGAAATTATAGATAGTTCTTTAAAAAATGTAAAAACTACTCTATTAATAGATTCTTATAATGATAAAGATTATGTTGTAATTTTAGGTACAGATGGTGTTCTTTATTCATTAAAAGAAAATGTTCAGTATCCTGATGGTTTTCAAAATCGTAATATAAAATTTATAAGTAATAATGTTTTAAACAATAGTAGTTTGTTATTTGTTGTGTATGACGATGATGATTATATCTGCTTTGATTATCGTACTGGTTTAGTATATGCAAAAAGTGACGAAGTTAAAGAGTCATTAGCAAGTTATTTTATAGCTAAACTTTATAGTAATAGATCGGCGGTATTACCATCTAATTCTTTGAAAGAATATGAAAAATCTGAAGAATTAGTGGAAAAATTAGATGAGAAATCAATTACCGAAGTGCTTACTGGTGTAGATGATGAAGAAGTTACTACAAATAATTATATAACTGTTTATGAACCTATTAGAAATACTTATGTTGTATATGATATTACTAATTATTTAGATAATACAATACAATCAGAGGAACAAGATATAACAGTAGAAGATAGTCCAATTGTTGATGATCAGATAAGAAATAATACTAAATTGCAAAAATATTATAATTATCAAGAACCTCAAAGTAATAATGTTAATTGGTTAATTATTTTCTTTGGTATTTTAGTTCTTATTCTATCATCTCTTGGAATATTACGTATTTTTTTAAAAAATCAGATTAACAAAAAGACGAGTAATTGATGTTTTACTTGTCTTTTTGATGTCTAAAAGTTGCAGATAATGTTTGTGGATGCTATAATGTATGTAAGTATAAAGATGGTAATCTACTTATATCTTTTTACTTGTTTTGTCATTGTTTTAGGTGGTGATGTTAATGACAAAGAAAAAATTGCGACTTAAAAGTAGTGCTAAAAAGCCTTTACTTGTAATAGGAATTATAATATTAGTTTTAATACTTATTTTATTCTTTTATTTTAATAGAATAGGTGAACTTAAAAATCTAGGCTATAGTGAAAGTGCTGCAAAAAATATAATCTTTAAATTTAAGTACTCTTATGTTATAGGAATTGGAAAAAATAAAACTTTAAATGCTGCTTTTGAAAGTGATAATTATAAAGAAGAGAATCTTGATTGTTATGCTAAGATTGATTATGAAAATCAAAAGCATTTAATTAGTAATATAAATAAATTACTTGATAAAGGTTATAATGTTAATGAAGTTTCTTTGATTATTTCTAAAGGTGATGATGAATCTGTTAGTGATTTTACAAAGAGAGATAAAGTTAAATATATAGAAGAGTTTTTATCAGTTGATTATGCAAAACTTGAGAATTTAGATAGATATGTTGCATATAAAGAGAAAGAAAATGATGATGCAGAGACTACAGTTTTATATGTAAATATGGATTTTGATAAAGAAGATTATGTTGACCCTATAGTTATAGATGATTTTGATGATTATGTTTTAGTTAATAAACATAGACAACTTAGTGGTGATTATATACCTGATGATTTAGTTACTATTGATGATGAGTATGTTAAAGCGGATGAAGAAATCGAGATAGAAAGAAATGTAGCGAAAGCTTTTTATGATATGGCTAAGGCAGCAAGTAAAGAAGGAATGGAATTAATGGTAAGTTCTGGGTATAGAAGTTATGCTGATCAAGAGGAGATTACTAATACATATTTAGAGCTTTACGGACAAAATTATGTTGATAATTATGTTGCGAAGCCTGGTTTTTCTGAACATCAGACGGCAATGAGTTTAGATATTGCTAGCAAATCTGTAGATACTTTTGTTGAAAGTAATGAATATAGTTGGATGATGGATAATGCTTATAAGTATGGATTTATATTAAGATATCCTAAGAGTAAAGAGGATATTACAGGATATAAGTGTGAGGCTTGGCATTATAGATATGTAGGTAAAGAAATAGCAGAGTATATTCATAATAATAATATTACTTATGATGAGTATTATGTAATGTTTTTAGATGATTAAGAAGTGTAGAGATATACTTCTTTTTATCTTTTTATTTTTCTATTTGATAAAAATTGATCTGTGTGTTAATATAATAATAGATAAATAATTGGGGAAATAGATGCAAGTTAAACTTTATTTAAAAAGTATTAACTTATATATTTTGGATATATTAAGTAGTAAGGAGAATGGATATGGAAAATAAGAAAAATAGAAAAGTAACAGTAATAATTATAAGTATTTTGATAATAATTATATTAGCATTAAGCTTAACTTTTGCCTATCTTAGAACAGAGTTAAGCGGAAGTGAAGAAATAGTAAAGGTAGGAACACTAGACTTAGTATTAAATGAGACAAGTGAAGGAATAAGTTTAGATAATGCAATAGGTATAAGTGATAGTAAGGGAATTAGTACTACACCTTCTACTTTTGAGCTAAAAAATAATGGAGATAAAGCAGTTGATTATATCATCTATTTAGATGATAATACGATAGAAGATACAGATACAAGAATAGATGACAAGTATTTAAAGTATAACTTAAATAAAAATGGTGAAGATAGTGGTGCATCATTATTAACTAGTATAGGAAGTAATCCTAATAGAATATTAGATAGTGGAACAATAGAAGGTAAGAGTGCTAATAAATATAGTTTAAATCTATGGATAAGTGATGAAGTAGATGGAAATTATTCAGGACATGTATTTAGTGGTAAGTTAAGAGTAGAAGTTAGTCAAGAAAGAGTAAAACCTAATGAGCCAATACTTGATGATAATATGATAGCAGTGCGTTATAATGGTAATAATTGGGTTAAGACAGATATAGATAATAATTGGTACAATTATGATGAAGGTAAATGGGCTAATGCTGTAACTGTAAGTAGTGCTACAAGAGATAATTATTTAAGTGCTATTGTTGGAACAGAAATAAGTATGGATGATGTAGAGACAATGTGGGTATGGATACCAAGATATAGTTATAGTATAGGTAGTGTTGATGGTACTAACTATTATGGAAAACAAGGAGATTATTTAGATACAACACCAACTCAAGAATTGCCAGGAGAGATAGATGTAAAATTCGTTAATACAAGTACTAAAGATAGAGGAACAGCAAAGTATATAGTAAGTGATGGGATAAGTGATAGTAATTGGTACACTCCAGATGCTTTTACATTTGGTGATGAAGAACTTAGTGGAATCTGGGTAGGAAAGTTTGAGACAAGTAGTAGTAATCCTGAAGCTCAGTATGGAGGAGGCAATACAATAGAATTAGATGCGATGATAAAGCCTAATGTAGTTAGTTGGAGAAATATAAATGTAAGTAATGCCTTTAATGTATCATTAAAAATGAATGATGAAGGAAATAGATATGGATTTGCATCTTCAGTAGATACACATATGATGAAGAATAGTGAATGGGCAGTGGTTAGTTACCTTAGTCAATCTAAATATGGAAAGTTAGGAAATAAAGAATTTACTGGTGTAAATAAAGAAGTGTATCAAAATAAATCAAATAGTTTCATAACAGGATGTAGTTATGGAAGTCCAAGTAATGAAAATACCGATTATGGATGCCAATATACCTATGATATGGATATAAATGGAACAGGATCATCAACAACAGGAAATATATATGGAATATATGATATGAGCGGAGGATCCTGGGAATATGTAATGGGAAATTATAATGACATAATATCTGAAAGTGGATTTGTAAGTATGCCAGAGTCAAAATATTATGATAAATATACAAGTGAAAATGTAAATACAGCATGTAATGGTAATGAATGTTTATCTCATGGTTTATCAGAGACACCGAGTTGGTATGATGATTATATTTACATGGTAAGCGGTACTTATTCTTGGCCTGTACGTGGCGGATATTATGGTGATACTGCTGTAAGTGGAATATTTTTCTTTGGTGTTAATTCTAGTGGAAGTAGCGATATTTCTTATTCATTCCGTCTTGTAATGAGTCCAAGCATATAGATACGTAGTTGTATTGTTTTTGCTTCTCTTAATTTCTAATAATAAAATTTTTTAGGTAATAATTATGATATAATTGTTATAAATATTTAGATATTTTGTAATATTTATAACTTTTTATTTTATCTTTTCAATCATTATTATTTGTGATAAAATTATAGATAATAAGGGATGGAAAGGAGCTTGTGATATTATGTATCCACTAGGTAAGCAATTTGAAATAGATGGTAGTAGAGCTAAGAGTGATGATAAATGTACTTATAAAGGTAAACATTATCGTATTACTGTTTTATCAGAAAGACTTGTTAGACTTGAATATAGTCCTAGTGGTGTTTTTGTTGATGTTCCTAGTCAATTTGCTATTAATCGTTCCTTTATGTTTCCTGAATATAAAACAACTCAAGATTCTAAAATGTTAGAGATTACGACTAAATATTTTCGGCTTACTTATGTTAAAGAAACTCATTTTTTGGGTACCAAGATAGATCCTATGAAAAATTTAAAAATAACCTTATTTGTTGGTAATGGTAATAACGATAGAGATTGGTATTATGGTCATCCTGAAGTTCGTAATCTAGGTGGTAATATGATTAGTGAAGATGTTAATACTCCTAGAGCTTTAAAACGTGGTTTATACTCCTTAGAAGGTTTTGCTAGTATAGATGATAGTAATAGTCTTTTGTTTAATCCTGATGGAACTTTGTATGAACGAGAAAAGGGAAGTTTAGATATATATGTTTTTATGTATAAAGATGACTTTTCTTTAGCTATGAAAGATTACTTTAAACTTACTGGTAATCCAGAACTTATTCCTCGTTATGCACTAGGTAATTGGTGGAGTCGGAATATTACTTATAATGAAGATTCTCTTAAAGAGACTGTTAGTAACTTTGAAAGACGTAATGTTCCTTTAGCAGTATTTCTTTTAGATAAAGATTGGCATTATCGTGATGTCGGGAATGCTAAAAATTTAAAGACAGGTTTTACTTTTAATAAAGAATTATTTCCTAATCCTAGCGAAATATCTAAGTTTTTACATGAACATAATATAAGACTTGGCTTAGAAATAGATCCAACTGAAGGTATTTATCCTCATGAGACATATTATGCTCAAGCTTGTTCTTATCTTGGTGTTAATGGAGATAAAATTATTGTTTTTGATCCTTTGAATCCTAAACTTCTGGATGTATATTTTAAACTATTTTTACATCCTTTAGAAGCTTTAGGAGTAGATTTTTTCTGGCATGATTATAAAGGAAATGATCAGGTTTTAAAATTACTTGCTTATAATCACTTTAATTACAAAGATATAGGTCGTAATCCTGCTAAACGTAATATTATGTTAAGTCGTAATGGTATCTTTGCTCCTCATCGTTATCCTATTCTTTATGCTGGTAATACAGAAGTGTCTTGGGATGGATTAAAAGAAATATCTTCTAGTATGATGGCTGCTGCTAATATAGGTGTATCATTCTGGTCTCATGATGTTGGAGGTAATCATGGTGGTATAGAGATGAGTGAACTTTATATTAGATATGTAGAACTTGGAGTATTTAGTCCAATTCTTAGGTTTCATGCTGCACGTGGTAATTATTATAAAAGGGAACCTTGGAGATGGGATATTAAGACAGAGACTATTGTTAATGATTATTTAAGACTTAGACATAGATTAATTCCTTATTTATATACAGAAAGTTATAACTATTATAAGAATGCTGTAATGTTAATAGAGCCATTTTATTATAAATATAAATGGGTAATAGATGATAATAATTATAAATATCAATATTTCTTAGGAAGTGAATTACTTGTTTGTCCTATTTTAACTAGAAAAGATAATGTAATGAATAGGACTATCCATCGTTTTTATATACCTGATGGTATTTGGTATGATTTTAAAACTGGTAAGAAGTTTCCTGGTAATAAGAAATATGTATCATTCTTTAAAGAAGAGGATTATCCTGTTTTTGCCAAAGCAGGTTCTGTTATACCTTTATCTAATAGAAGTGATGTTAATAATGTAGGACTTCCTTTAGATATGGAAATTCATATATTTCCTGGAGTATCTAATACATATACTCTATATGAAGATGATGGGCTTACCTCATTATATAAAGAAGGGTATTACTTAAAGACAGATATTGATTATAATTATATGCAGAATAATTATACTGTCATTATAAGATCAGTCGAAGGTAAAAGTGGCATTGCTCCTATTAGACGTAATTATAAGTTTAGATTTAGAAATACAAAGATGGCTGAGTCTGTTACTGCTTATTATAATGAGCAAGAAATTAAGATAGAATCTATGTATATAGAAGAAAATGATTTTGTTGTTGAAGTTAATAATGTTAATACAATTGGTCAGTTAACTTTAAATTGTAGAGGTAAAGATATTGAAATTGATGCTGTTAGACTTATTAATGAAGATATCGATAGTATCTTGATGGACTTACAGATTGGAACATATTTAAAAGAGAAACTTGCAGGTATTATATTTAGTGATTTGACTATTAAGAAAAAAAGAATTGCTATTCATAAATTAAGAAAAGATGGATTATCTCGTGAACATATGAAATTATTCTTAAAACTTATGGAATATATAGAAACTGTATAAGAGAACTGGCATTCTCTTTTTGCTTGTGGTAAAATGTAATTAGACAAGACGGAGGTGGTTTAGTTGAGAGCTATGATAACTGGTGGAAGTAGTGGTATTGGTAGAGATATTGCTATTAACCTTGCTAAATTAAATTATGATTTAATACTAGTTGGAAGAAATAAAGAAGCTTTAGAAGAGGTTAAATCTTCAATTAATAATAAAGTAAGAGTAAAGATAATAGTAGTAGATTTATCTAATTTACAGAAAGTAAAAGAGCTTTATGTTTTAACTAAAAATGATGATATTGATATTCTTGTTAATAATGCAGGATTTGGAGTATTTGGAGAGTTTTCTTTTATTGATTTAAATACTGAACTTAACATGCTTGATGTTAATATTAGAGCGGTTGATATGTTAACTAAATTTTATTTAAAAGATATGATAAAAAAAGATAAGGGGATTATCCTTAATGTTGCAAGTAGTGCTGCTTTTATGGCTGGACCTATGCTTAGTAGTTATTATGCTACTAAAAGTTATGTATATCGCTTAAGTTTAGCCATTAATGAAGAGTTAAGAAGACGTAAGAGTAAAGTGCAGATATCTGTTTTATGTCCTGGACCAGTTGATACTAACTTCAATAATAGAGCAGGTGTAGAATTTGGTGTTAAAGCTTTGTCAAGTAGTTATGTTGCAAAGTATGCAGTAGAGAAGATGTTAAAAGGTAAAACTATTATAATTCCTGGATTTAAGATGAAATTGGTAAAATTTGGTGTAAGATTTTTATCTGATAAGTTTGTAACACGTATTAACTATAATATCCAGAAAAAGAAGGCTAAGTAGTATGGAAGATGCTAATATTGATGTAATAAATAAAACAGTGTTATCTGTTAATAATTTAATGTTAGGTCCATTTAAAAATTTTAATATAGAAATACCACTTAATTCTTTTACTATTATTACAGGCTCTAATAAAAGTGGAAAGAGTTTATTACTTAAAGTAATGGCTTTAGTTGTTAATACTAAGAAAGTTACTTATAATAAAGAAATAATTACTAATGATAAAGATATTGCTTATTTTTATGATATTTCTTTTAAATTTAATACAGTGTTAGAAACTATTAGATATTCTTTAGAATGTTTGGGACTTGATGAAGTTAAGATAACTAAGTTAGTTAGAGATGTATCTAAAGATTTTAAGATAACTAAATTACTTAAATGTAAGATAGACGATTTAAGTAATTATGAAAAAGTTAAAGTTCAGCTTGCAAGTTTAATTGTAAGTAGTCCTAAATTATTACTTTTAGATGATCCAGGTCTTTATTTATCTTCTTTAGAAAAAGAAGATTTTATGGGAATATTAGAACAACTTAGAACAACCGGTATTACCATTGTCCTTTCTAGTTCCTCTTTAGATGAAGTTATCTATACTATTAATAGTACAGTTTATGTACTTGATAATGGTTCTATTGTTAGTAGTGGTGATATGTTAGAAGTACTTTCAAACGATAGTTTATTAAATAAAGTAGGTTTGGAACTTCCTTTTATGGTAGATTTATCTGTTAAGTTAGAATATTATAACCTTGTTAATAAAATTACTTTAAGTCCTTTAGGATTGGTGGAGTCTTTATGGAAATAAAGTTTTCTCATGTTAATAGTAAAGACTTTACAGATTTATCTTTTGTTATACCTAAAGGAGAGATAGTTGGTATCTATGGTGATAATGGTAATAAACTATTGAAGTTAATTTCTCTTGATGAGGAATCTAGAGGGATGATTTATTTTGATAAGATAAGAAAGTTGAAAAGTAATTATTATTTATTTAAAAAGACAATAGTTTTAGTAGAAGATAGGTTTAATAATTTGTTTAATGTTGATAATGTTTATGAGTACTTTGTTTTATATATAAGATATAATAAAATAGAAGTAGGAGATGTTTTAGAAAAGATAAAAGGTGCCTTAAAAATAGTGGGACTTAGACAAGATATTTTAGATAGACGTATTTCTACTCTTACATATAGTGAAATTAAACTATTTCAGTTTGCTCTAGCATTTTTATCAAATCCTAAAGTAATAATATTAGATGAACCTTTTAAAGGACTTGATTTAAACTTGAGAAAAAAGCTTGTTAGAATAATTAATAGATTACAAGAGAAATTTCTTAAGACTATTGTTATCTATAGTAATAATCCTAATTATTTATATCAATATACTAATTATTTGATTGTACTTTATAATAATAAAGTGTTAGTAGAAGGTAATAGTAGTGATGTGTTTTTTGAATGTAAAGAATTATCTTTATATAAAATTAAAAGACCTGATATAGTTGATTTTATCTTGTTAGTATTAGAGAAAAAACATGTTAAATTGCCAAGAAGACGTGATGTAAAAGACTTAATTAAAGATATATATTGGAATGTGAAGTGATGTTATGAGGTTTTTAATTAGATTTAGTTATGATGGGAGTAATTTTAAAGGCTATCAGAGACAAGAGGGATATAGGACTGTTCAAGAGGAGTTAGAAAATGCTGCTACTAAGATAAATAATGGGAAATTTGTTAAAATAGTGGCATCAGGAAGGACTGATAAAGGGGTTCATGCGATTGATCAAGTTGCACATTTAGATATGGATGTATCTATTACGCCTTATAAATTAAAAAGAGCGATGAATAGTAATTTGTCTGATGAAATACATATAAACTCTGCTATGGAAGTGCCAGATGATTATTTTACGAGGTATCATGTATTAAAAAAAGAATATCATTATTATATAAATATGGGTGAATTTAATCCTATTATGAGAAATTATGTCTATCAACATTGTTATCCTCTTAAAGTTGATAAAATGAAAGAAGCGATACATTATTTTGAAGGTGAACATGACTTTAGAGCCTTTGTTACGGAAAATAGTGTTAAAGAAAATTGTGTTAGAACTATTTATGAAGCTTCAATTAAAAGAACTGGTGATATTTTAGATATTAAATTTGTTGGTAGTGGTTTTTTAAGATATCAAGTTAGGAATATGGTTGGAGCTTTGCTTAAAGTTGGAACTGGTAAGATAAAAGTATCTGATGTTAAGGAAATATTAGATAGTAAAGTAAGAGGTAAAAATGGAGCGACAGCGAAGGCATGTGGTCTTTATCTTGTAAAAACTACCTTGGAGGATGATATATGATAGGGATACTTGATTCTGGTATTGGGGGAGTTAGTGTTTTACGTGAGATTGTTAAACTAATTCCTAATGGTCACTTTGTTTATTATAGCGATTCTATTAATAATCCTTATGGTGATAAGAGTGAAGAAGAGATTTATGCTATTGTTAAAAATATAGTTAAATATCTTTTAGAAAGAGGATGTGTAGCGATAGTTTTAGCATGTAATACTGCTAGTGCTATATGTGTTAAGAGCTTAAGAGAAGAATATCCTAATACTTTATTTATTGCTATAGAGCCAGCTTATAAGATGGTACATGATTATAATCCAAGTGGTAAGACTTTAGTTATGGCTACTAAAGGGACTTTAAATAGTGAAAAGTTTTTAGCATTATATCGTAAATATGATAATGGGAGAACTATATTACTTTCTTGTAGTGGTCTTGCTGATATTATTGAACAAGGTGATATGAAAAAGGTTGATCTCTACTTAGAAGAAAACTTAAAAGATTATAGGGATGTTAATAATGTAGTGTTAGGCTGTACTCATTATCCTTTAATTAAAGATAGAATAAAAAGAGTTTTAGGTGATGTTAACTTTTTTGATGGTTCTATTGGTGTTAGTAAAGAGTTAGTTAGACAATTAAAGCTTAGAAGTATTAAATTTTGTAGTGATGATAAGCTTAGTATTGAGTTTGTTGATTCTAGTAGTGACTTGGCTAAGAGAAGTAGATTTTTTAAATTACTGGCTAGAAAATAATACTTATATTTTTAGATTAGAGTAAGACATTTGTGTTGACGAGTGTCTTCTTTTGGTTTAATCTATAACTTGTAGGAAAAACTATAATTACTTTGTTTTGCACTTTTTGTATATAATATTATTGCTATTATATTGCTGTTTTGTTGTTATTTTGTTGATTTTTTTAAGAAGTTATGCTATTTTTGTATAAAGGAGGAATTTAAGTATGTCTAGTTTAAACAGTTTAAACAGTGCTATTAATGTGCAAGTTGATAGTAAAGATAAAGAACAAGCGACTAATATTTTAAAAGATTTAGGATTAAATATGAGTACAGCTATTAATATTTTTATTAAACAAATTATTAAATGTGATGGATTACCTTTTGAAGTTAGAAATCCTAAACCTAATAAAGAATTATTAGAAGCTTTAAAGGAAGGAGATGATATATTGTCTCATAAAATAGATGCAAAAAAATATGATAGTGTTAAAGAATTAATTGAGGATTTGGAGAATGAAGGTTGACTTTCTGAAATCTAAGTATAATATAGTTATAACTTCAAGATTTAAGAAAGATTATAAAAAAATAATTAAACAGAATAAAGATAAAAATAAATTGATTTACATTTTAGAAAAACTTGCAAATGGTGAATTATTAGAGACACAATATAAAGATCATAGTTTGATAAATAATAAAGTGTATAAAAATTGTAGAGAATGTCATATTGAACCTGATTGGTTACTTATATATAAATATAAAACTAATGAATCAGTGTTGCTTTTAGTTGCAACTGGAAGTCACAGCGAATTGTTTGACTTATAGGTTATTTTTTGGTATAGTTTAAATAGATTTTTGATGAAGTCTAAAAGTAGAAATATAATTTTTTAAAGAGACTTAGTGGAAGGTGTGAACTAAGAATGTTATATTTTGAAGTTACATAGATGGAGAAAAACGTGACTTAAGCGTTAATTAGAATAAAGTGCATAGTCTCTATGAAATAAGGTGGTACCACGGGTTTACTCGTCCTTAGTTTGTAGAGACTTTTTAATTTTTAGGAGGGATAAAATGACATTATTTGAAGAATTAAAATGGAGAGGATTAATTAAAGATGTAGCAGGTGAAGATTTAGAGAAGCTTCTTAATGGTAAACCTATTACTTTTTATTGGGGAACTGATCCTACAGCGGATAGCTTACATTTAGGACATTATTCATCTCTTGTTACAGCTAAACGTCTTGCAAAGGCAGGACATCATCCAATACTTTTAGTAGGAGGGGCAACTGGTCTTATTGGAGATCCACGTCCTACAGCAGAACGAGAAATTATATCTAAAGAACAACTTAATAAAAACTTGGAAGGAATTAAAAAACAAGTAAGTGATATTTTTGATGGTAAAGCTGAAGTAGTTAATAATTATGATTGGTTTAAAGGGTATGAATTTACTGATTTCTTAAGAGATGTTGGTAAATATATCAATATTAATTATATGCTTGACAAAGATATTATTAGAAGAAGATTAGAAACAGGTATTACTTTTGCAGAGTTTGCTTATACTTTAATTCAAGGTTATGACTTTTTATGGTTATATCAAAATAAAAATTGTGTGTTACAAGCGGAAGGAAGTGACCAGTGGGGTAATATTACAACAGGAATTGATTTGATTCGTAAAAAACTAGGGAAAGAAGCTTATGGCTTTACTATGCCTTTAGTACTTGATAAATATGGTCATAAGTTTGGTAAGAGTGAAGGTAATGCTTTGTGGTTAGATAGAAATAAAACTTCTAGTTATGAGTTATATCAGTACTTAATAAATGTAGATGATGAGATGGTAATTAGTTATCTTAAAATATTTACTTTTCTTAGTGTAGAAGAGATTAATGAGTTAGAGAAATCTAATAAGGAACATCCAGAGTTAAGAGAAGCTCATAAGGCTTTAGCAAGATGTATTATTACAGATTTACATGGAGACAATGCTTATAAGGAAGCTGTTAAGATAAGTGAGTCTTTGTTTAGTGGTAATATTAAGAATCTTACTAGTAAAGAGATAGAAATGGCTTTTAAAGGACTTGATAAGATTACTATTAATGAAGAGATGAACATAATAGAGTTTCTTGTTAGTACAGGTATTTGTAGTAGTAAAAGAGAGGCTCGGGAGTTTGTTAATAATAATAGTATTAGTATTAATGGAGATAAAGTTAATGACTTAGATTTTATTATTAATAAAGATATTGCTATAGATAATAAATATGTAGTAGTAAGACGTGGTAAGAAGAAGTACTTTATTGCATGTTTTGGAGGTAGTAATGAAGAATAAAAAGAAATTGAATAGTGATCAGAAAAGAATAGTTAAATGGTTAAAAGTTATCATAGTTTTATGTATTGCTATTATTGTCTTAGAACTTGGATATATTTTACTTTCTTACTATAATAGAAGTAATTCTATTGTTTATACTGATACTTTAAATAGTTTTAAAGAAGTTGATAATGGATATATTATTGTTGGTAATAGTGATTTTAAGAAAAGTGATTTTAATGACTATGAGAAAGATTATAATAAAGCTAAGTTTGCTAAATATAATGATGATTTTGAAGTAGAGTTTGAGAATTCCTATACTAAAGGATATGCTTCATATTTTAGTGATGTTATAGAATATAGTGAGGGTTATATCGCTGTTGGTGGTGCTCAGTTTAGTAAAGAACAAGTTGATGATAATGCAACAGATGGTTTAATTGTTTTGTATGATAAAGAAGGTAGGCAAAAAGATACTAAGACTATTCAAATATCAGGTGATACAACCTTTAATAAAGTATTATTAGTAGATGATGGCTTTATTGTAATAGGACAGAGTATTTTACAAAATATGGTTATTGGTACTGATCCTAAGGCAGGGGCTTTGATGATTAAATATAATTTTGATTTAAAGGAAGAATGGCGTGTTAATTATGGAGGTAGTAAGTCTGGTAATTTTAATGATGCTATTATAGATGGTGATTATATTTATTTAGTTGGTAAAGATGCAACTCGCTATGGATTAATTGCTAAATATACATTAGAGGGAGAAAAAGTGTTTACTAAGAGTTATGAATATACTGATACAGTTGGTTTTAGCTCTATTGTAAAAGTTGGTGATTCTTTCTTTGTGGCAGGTTCTAAAACTATTAATATAGATGCTAAAGATGAAGATAAGGTTACTGAAGGATTAATTGTTAAATATAATAGTAATGGTGAAGTAGAAGATGAAGTTACATTTAGTAAGAATAATAATGCTAGATTTAATAAAATAATTGAAGATGGTGATAATTTAGTAGTTGTTGGACATACATATAAAATAGATGAGGAAAAGTCATCAGATACTTATAATTATTTAGATTATAGAGGAATTATTGTTAAGTGTGATAAAGATTTAAAAGAAATATCTAAAGAGACTTTTAATGGAAAAGGTGTTGATTATTTTAGTGATGTAATTAACCTTTCTGATGGTTATTTAGTAGGAGGAGCGTCATCTTCAAAAGAACTTGGTAGTAATAATAAGGATTATCGTACTTATTTCTTAAAATATAATAAAGATTTAGAAAAAGAGTGGTATAAATAATGCTTTATGTAGTTAAAAGTTTTAAGGAAGATAAGGATACTAGTGGTAATGGTAATCCTCCTTTAAGTGAAGAGGGAGTGCAGTTTGGAAAAAAATTAAAATTAAGAAATAATGCTATTAATTTTGATATTTGTTATACATCGTACATGTTAAAAGACTTCGGTAGTGCTCTTGTTCTTGTTGGTGATAAGATTTTAGTAGAAAGAACACATAGTTTAGATAATAATGAAAAGGAAGGGATAATTAATTTTATTAAGTCTCTTCCAAAAGATAAATCTATATTGATAGTAGCGGGTGATGAGGTTATTTCTATTATTCAAAAAGAATTTGATTGTATCAAGTTAAAATAAATGTTATAGTATATGTATAAATATATCTAATGAGAGGTGTTCGGTAATGAAATATAAGAGTATAAGTTTAAATGGGACAGATAAATATCAGTATAGTTTGGTTAAATATGAAAAAAAATATAATGATATAATAAAGCAATTGAAAACTATAAATGTTGATTTGCTTAATTCAGTTTTACAGTGTCCTAAAATTTATAGTGAAGAAAGTGAGCATCAAGCTTATATGATTGTAAAAGGTGATGATATAGGAGTTGGTGCTACTTATATTGGTACTAGTTGTGATGAAAAAGATTTAGAAGTAACATTGCAGCTCGATGAAGAGAAATTTGATGATGACTTAGATATGTATAAATTTATTGAACAGTTAGTAGATTCTTTAGGACGTTACTTTTATGAAAAAAATAATGTTTATATTAATTTAATTAATAAGATAGATTTGTCTAAATATAATGGTTTTAAGTATAAAAGAGAATATCATTATATGAGTATGGATACATATTGTTGTAGTAATAAGAAATATAATGAGATTATACCTTTAATTTTAAAAGAAATTAAAAATTGTGAGGATACTTTAGTTTCTTGGAGGCAGACTTGGCTACAAAGTTTAGAACATGTTGATTATTCTGATTTACATTATTTATATGATGAGAATCATCTTAATGAAATGGGCATCCCTAAGAAATATATGGATGTACCAATAGATGAAATGTTTAATAAAGTAGATACTGTTACATGGTCTAATATTAACTCAAAGACTAGTAAAAGAGAGATTACTTTTAATGTTGATGGTGATGTTAGATTTTCTAAAAGGACTAAGAATCCTAATGGTAATTCTTATAAGTTTAGTTATAATGTATTAAGAGATGGCTTTAAATTAAAAAGTGGAGAAATTTCTTTTCTAAATAGTAAAAATAACATTGAAGTGAAAAATCCTAATTTAGAAATATCTAAAGATAAAGAGGAAAATAAAGTATCTATTAAATATATTAGTCCTGTAGTTAATAATCGTTCTTTATTTGTACAAGCTTTAATTAGAGATAATTTAGTAGAAAAGTGTTATGTTGATTACCGTATTCATAAGATGAATGGAAAAATTAAAAGAATGTATTTATTAAGAGAAAATGCAGGAAATTATAATGTTAATTATCGTACTAAAAAAGGTGATGTTTCTAGAATTTATGGTGGTTTTATTCCTTCAGGAAAAGATATAGAATCAGTTAATGCACTTATGGATAAAACAACAGATGCGGTTAATTATATAGATGAAAATGCTTTTTCTTATACTACTATTTCTGATTTAATTAATTGTGTAGATATTATAGATTTATTAAAAAATATTAAAGGAGAAATACCTTTACCTTATTTACAAGAACAAATTGAAAATTTTATTTCTGAATTTGAATATATTAAAGAAAATGGTAAAGTAAAAAAACTGCAATGATGCAGTTTTTTACTTGTTATAAAATTCAACGATTAATGATTCATTGATATCCATGTTAAGTTCATTTCTTTCAGGATATCTTACATATGTACCTTCTTTTTTGTTTTCATCAAAAGTTACATATTCAACACGTTTATTAACTTTAGATAGTGCTTCATTAGCAGCTTTATGATCTTTAGAATTTTCTTTTAATGCAATAACACTACCTGGCTTAACTCTGTATGATGGAATATCTACTTTCTTACCATCTACAGTGATGTGTCCATGGTTTACAAGTTGTCTTGCTCCACGACGAGTAGTTGCAAATCCCATACGATATACTAAATTATCTAGACGAGATTCTAATAAAATTAAGAAGTTAGTACCATGTACACCTGGCATTTTAGCAGCTTCATTAAAAGTCTTTCTAAATTGCTTTTCATTTACACCATACATAAAACGTAATTTTTGTTTTTCTTTTAATTGTGTCCCATAGTCACTTGGTTTACCATGTCTTGCATTTCCATGTTGTCCTGGTCCATATGGTCTTTTAGCAAGTTCTTTACCAGTTTCAGTTAAAGAAAAACCTACACGTCTTGATTGTTTGTAACTTGGTCCTGTATATCTTGCCATAATTTTCTCCTTTCATTATATTTGCATTCTCTTGATCAGTCTTCACCATTTATTCAGGGAGTATTTCTTTCACCTTCCAGCACAAAAGTTACTAAAACTTTCGAAAACACATTGAATAAAGTAAGACATTGCTGTTTCAAGTAAATTGCTCTAATATCATATTATGAAAATTTCTTTTTGTCAAGTTTTAGTAGCAAAAAAATATAGTTTATGTTATGATGTTATAGTAGAGGTGATGATATAGATGCGTGGTACTTTGTTATTTATTATTACTGCTATTATAATTCTTTTGATTGTAGTTATTATCATTATCACTTTACTTAAAAGAAAACATAAAAGATATTTTCAAGATATATATGATGAACTAGAGCGTGAAAAAAACTTAATTGGTAGTACTCCTGTTCTTTTAGAACTTTCTAAACTAGAGCCTATTATAAAAAATGAAAAAATGGAAGAGAAATATCAAAAGTGGGAAGATAGATTTGATACTATTAAAAATGAAGAATTACCTAAAATTGATGATATGCTTATTGAATTAGATACTTTGCTTGATAAAAAAGAATATAAAACTGCTAAGTTTAGAATTGCTAAATGCGAGATGGAAGTATATAAAGTTAGAGAACAGGCGAATGATTTACTTGAACAGATAAAAGAAATAACTTTAAGTGAAGAGAAATATAGAAGTATTATTAGTAAACTTAAGACAAAGTATAGGGCTTTAAATAAAGAGTATAATGATCATAAAAATCTTTATGAGGAAATGGCTGAAGCGATTGAATTACAACTTGAAAATATAGAAAAAAGATTTTTAGAGTTTGAGAAGGCTATGGATGAGAATATGTATAGCGATGTTGTTCATATTGTTAAAGCCTTAGATACAATGGTTGAACATATGAATATAGTTGTATCAGAAGTTCCTGATTTGATGCTTATGTGTCGGCAAATGATTCCTAAAAGAATTAAAGAAATTGAAGATACTTCTAAAGATATGATAGAAAAAGGATATCCTATTGAATATTTGAATCTAGATTATAATTTAGAAGAATCACGTAAAAATGTTAATACTATTCTTGATAGAATTAAAGTTTTAAATCTTGAAGATTGCATGTTTGAACTTAAAACAATATTAGATTATTTAGATAGTATTTTTGTTGACTTTGAAAAAGAAAGACTTTCTCGTAAAGTATATGAGGAGGGAATAAGAGATTTTGCAAAAAAACTTAAGAAGACTGATAAAGTGGTTACAGATATTTATGAACAGTTAGATGATATTAAAAATATGTATGATCTAAATGAAGAAGATGTTAATATTATTTATGAAGTTAATAAAGATTTAACATCTATTAAGGATGATTATAAAAATCTTATTAATCGAGTTAAAAATAAGGCAACACCATATTCTTTAGTTACGAAAGAAGTGGATGAACTTACTTTGAGACTTAAACAGACCGAATCTACTTTGGATGTAGCTTTGAAAAGTCTTGGTAATATGTATGAAGATGAACAAAGAGCTAGAGAACAGCTTGAAGAGATTGATAAATTATTAAAAGAATGTAAAGAGAAGATGAGAGAGTTTAAGTTACCTATAATTAGTGATAACTATTTTGTTGAGCTTAATGAAGCGAATGAAGCTATTTTGGAAGTTGTAAAAGAATTATCTAAGAAACCTATTGTTATAAAAACGCTTAATACAAGAGTAGATACAGCTAGAGATTTAGTTTTAAAACTTTATAATACAACTCTTAATATGATTAATAAGGCTAAATTAACAGAGATGGCTATAGTTTATGGTAATAGATATAGATTCTTACATGAAGATATAGATATGGGGCTTGAGAAAGCAAGTAGTTTGTTTTTTAAAGGTAGTTATGATGCGGCTTTGAAAATATGCATAAATACACTTACTAGTGTTGATGATGGTATTGAAGGAAAGTTGAAGGAATATGAAAAGAATATTAGATGAAAAGGGAAAAGGTAGTTATGAGTTTTTAACAGTAGTGGTAGTTTGTTTAATACTAGCATCTATTCTTTTAGTGTTAGCGATTAGAAATGGTGAAAAAGAGAAAAGAGAAGTTTTTAGATATAATGCTAAGACTATTGGTATTAATGCTATTGATTATGAATATAGAAAAGCTAGTAGTATAGTTTATTTATATGAATTAATTGATGACGGACTAGTAAGTGAAGTTAAAAATAACTTCAGTGGTGATAAGTTTTGTGATTATTATGAATCTAAGGTTGAATTCGAAGATGATAAAAAGCTTGTTACATTAAAGTGTGGTAATTATTTGATTTATAGACAAGATATTACTGAAAAGGACTATAGTATATATAGAGTTAATAATTGGACATTTGATGAATTAAGTGGAAATAATGTAGATGTTAAAGATGTTTATTCCTTAACAAAAAATGGTAAAGATTTACTTGGTGGGTATTATGAAGAAGGATTATTTGTTAAACTTGTAATGGATAAGTATGGTGAAGAATATAATAGTTTGAAAGATATTAAAAAAGATTTTGATGTTTTAGAGAAGAAAGCTTATAGAAAAAGGGTATTAGTTGACTAGAATGTTAATTATGCTCTTTTTTGTTTCTTTTTTTCGTGTTATAATACTAATATATGAGGTGATGATATAGATGAATAATAAAGAAAAAGATTTTTTTGATAGTCCTAGTATGATAACTTTTATTATAATTGGGCTTTTAATAATTTTAATAATTTTATCCCAATCTTTTGCTATTCAAAGTCATTTGGGAGCTTCTGACATTTTTAGATCAATTATTAATCATAATAGTATATATTTACTAAGTTTAATTTATTTTGTTTTAATTAGGTTTAAGTTTGGTAAAAAATACTTTGATTATTTAAATGTTATAATGTTTGTTTTCTATTTATTAACAACTTTTGCTAGTTTATTTACAATATTTCAATCTTTTGGATTTTCTTCAATTCTATCATTAAGTTTTAATGTTATACTTACTTTATACTTTGGATATTCTTTCTTTAGTGATACTGCTATAGGTAAAGACTTAAAACTTTCTGATAGTCCTTTAGCAGAAATTAAAAATTTACAATATTTTTATTTGTTAATTGGTATTATTGCAATTGAATTAGTTGTTTCTTTAATTTCTGTTGGTAATTTTGAAGAAGTTGTTGTTTATCTATTGGAAGCTATATATGAATTTTTATTAGTTAGATACATTTATTTGTATAAAGAATATATAGATGATAAAAATGCTAAAAAGGTTGAAAAGACAGTAGAAAAAATAGTTGAAGTTAATAAGGTTGAAGATGATAAAGTTGAAGTTAAAGAAGATAGTGATATCAAAAAGAAAAAAAATACTAATAAGAAAACTAAGACTACTAAAAAGAAAGGGGAGGATGATAAGTAATGAAAGATTTGTTTGATGAAATAGATGAAGAAAGAAAAGAATTGCCAAAGTTAAAGAAAATAAGTAATGAAGTACAAAAGAAACGTAATTATAATTTTTATCAGCAGTTAGCGGTATGTTTGTTTATATTTTTATTTGTTACAGGTATTATTTTAGGAAATTTGTTTCCTGCTTGTAGTGAGACTTCAAATTTATTTTCAACTTGTACAAAAACAGAATATAATTTGTCTTTAACACTTTTGTTTTGGCTTGCTAGTTTTGTTTTTTGTAGTTTAATATATGGTTTAGGAGAAGTTATTGGCCTTTTAAATGCACTTGTTAATAATACAAAGAGAAAGTAGATGTTATTATGGAAAGAAATGTGAGAAAAGTTAAGAATGTAGATAATATTAATACAAAAGTTATTTATTATAATGTTGCAAGAGAAAAAATTGAGAGAAAAAGAGCTAAGAAGTTTATGATTAAAAGGCTTAAGATGACTGGAGCTATTTTAGGTGCAGTTTCGGTTTTCTTAAGTGGAGCTTTGTATAATCCTTTTAACGATAAGGAAAGTGATACTAGTACTAATGTAGCTGTAAGTGATTATGATGATACTTATAAAATAAATACAAGTGTTAGTTCTTTATCTAATCTTAATGTTGTTTTTGTTAATGATGGTATTACTAATAATATAGAGGAGAAAATAGGTGAACCCCTTGAGGAAGCTGGACTTGATTTTAAGTGGGAGGATATTTCTTCTTTGGATTTAGATGGAACAGAAACTGTTGTTTCTTTTACTCCGTATGTTGATACGAAGCCTAAAGTTATTGCTAATTACAATGATGGAAACAGTTATTCAGATGCTTTAGCAGCAGCTTTTGCAAGTTCTGTTGGTTCGTTAGAAGATTCTCTTGTTACTATTCAAAAAGGTGTTCATGATACTACTAGCAATGATAATAGCTTATGTCCTTCAGATGTTGAGAAAGCTATTGATGGTAGAGATGTTACTTCTGTTACCGTTGCTGTTCCTATTGATAATTTTAATAATATGGATTTAAATTTAGATGATAGATATGATCTTACAAATATTGTTGTAGAAGGTTTAGCAAGATTTCAAGCATATACTAATGATTATAGTCTAGAAGATTCTAGTTGTTTAAAAAGAATTAAAAGTGGGGAGAATCTTTCACATGAGCTTAGAACATTGAATAATATGGATGATTATACAACAGTACAAGAAGGTTCTATTTATCTAGCTAGATTACCTAAAGCTTTTAAAGATGATGTTGATATTCATATTATGGGATTTGAGAAAGGTAAATCTTACTAAATGGTGATTATATGGATGATGAAAAATGGCAGAAGAAAAGAAGAGAATTAGCGGTTAGTAAAGGACTTATTAAAGGCAAAGATTATACATCTTATAGAAAAGTTTTGAATTTGTATAAGAAAGGCTTTGAAGAACTTTTAAATCAAAGGCTTAATTTTTTAGAATTAGACAAGAAAATAGAAGACAGCAATTTATATTTTTCACCTTCTACTTCGTGGTTAAATGTTATTGAAAAGTCTAATATAAGATCTAAATATTTTTATTGTTTAAATCAGTTTTATGTTGAAAAATTAGATATAAGATATTTAGATATTTTAAAAGATAAAGATAGTGTTGATCAGGAAGTGTTGGATATAATTTCTAGTACATGTAAAGATGTACTTAAAAGAGATGGTGTTAAGACAGTTACTTATTTACCTACTTTACCAGATAGAATTGTTAATAATGGTTCGATAGTATTAGAACTTGTTTATGGACGTAATTTAGAGTCTTTAACTGATGATGAGTTTATTATTAATTTAAAAAAACAACGGGAGTTTTTAAATACTTTTAAAGTAGAGATTCAGGATATTATTAAAGATAACTTTAATATTGAAGGTGTTGTTTTTACATCTAAGATGGTATAGGGGGTGAAAAGATGAAGATTGAATCTAAGATAAGTAATACGAAATTAAATTATGATATTACTAGTAAAACAGTTAATACTTCAGGAAATAAGATAAAAGATATAATTAGTAATGCTACAATAGAGGGATATGATGGTAGTACTAAGCCAGAGATTGTAAATGTATCTAATATTAATTTACCTAAAAATGATGGAATATTTGATCCTGATAATAATTATTATGATAAATTTGGTGGCAATCAGGCTGAATTAATTTTGAATATAGAAGATTATATTAGTAATCCAAAAATAAGAGAGATAATTACAAAGTATTATCCGGAAGCAGATTTATCGGCAGATAATTTGGAATTATTATTTTATAGGATGAGCTCAGTAGGGTGTGGATATATAGCAGCGATAAATACAATATTAAGAGCCTATGAAACATCAGGACATGATGAGTTAGATTTTTATGCAAGATTTGGTTTTCCTCCTTATGAGTTAAATGGTAATCAAGTTGAGGGACATCCAATGATTAAAGATTATAACTATGAATATTTATTTTTAGACTTTTTTCTTTATTGTGCTAAAAATGCATTTGGTTTTAATACACTAGAAGAGGCGATTGGAAATACGGAGGAAGAGATTGCAATTCGAAATGGTCAAGCAGGAGATTTAGCTTTGAATTATGAAGATTTTGAAATAGAAGGGATGAACGGTTCGTGGCTTGGTGATATTGCACCAACTATGTTGAGTTATTTAGCTGAAAAAGGTATTGATTTGAACTGTGATTATAGGGAAAGTTCTAGGTGGATTAGACTTGAACCTGGTACAGAAAGATATGAAGAATTTAGAAGTCAAATGTCATATGAGGTTCCAGATGGTACTCCTTTAAATGCTCCTATAACTGTTGATGATTTTAGAAATTTTTTGAACGAAGGTAAACAGGTTATAATCAGTGCTAAAAACTTTACTTTATATTATCCTGATGATGTAGATGGCAATGGTAAATATGATGATATTTATCAGTCAAATATAGGTGGTCATGCTATGTGTGTAGTAGGTGTTACAGAGGATGATAAACTTATAGTTTCTAGTTGGGGTAATGAGTATTTATTTGAATTAGGTGATCCACCTGCTGTTGGTGAGTTTGATGAAAGAAATATGACTGATTTTATTATTTATGATTATGGTAGTTTTGATCCTGTAGAAACGTTAAAAAGACATTAAATTTTGATGTCTTTTTTTAGTTTTTCTTTTATCTCTTTTTTTGTGAAAAGATAGTTAATTGTATTATAATTACACTTTATTAAATCATTTATTGTTAAATTTGTGTTTTTTAAGATATTCTTATATTCTTCGTTTATATTAATATTAGAAACTGTATCATTATCAGTGTTAATTGATATTTTTATGTTGTTTTTATATAAAAATTCTAAAGGGTGTTGTCCTTTTACTGCTTCTGTTTGAAAATTACTAGTTGGACATATTTCTAAAAGAATATTTTCTTTTTTTATTCTTTCTAAAGTTTTATTATCTTCTATACATCTTATACCATGTCCTAGTCTTTTTGTACCAAAATCTAAGGCATAGTTTATACTTTCTATTCCATCAGCTTCTCCAGCATGAATTGTATAGGGAATATTTAACTCTTTAGCTTTATCAAAGATATATTTAAAATCTTTAGTTTTATAAAGAGCCTCAGCTCCTGCTAGGTCTATTCCAATTACACCTCTGTTTAAATATTTTTTAGCATAATTTACAACTTCTAAGTTCTTTTCTTTACTATTATCACGCATACAACAAGGAATTATTCCACCTTCAATTTTTGTTTCTTGTTTTGCTTTTTCCATACCTTTTATAACACTGGTTATTATTTCATCAAGATTTAATCCTTTTTCTTGATGTTTAGTTGGAGCGAATCTTATTTCAGCATAAATGACATTTTCATTATGTAATTTTTTTAATAGGGTATATGTAGATTTTTCTAATCTTTCTTTAGTCTGTAAGAGATTACAAGCTAGAGAGAATTTTTCTAAATAGTCATTTAAATTGTGACAGCTTTTATCTACCTGTAGGCTTTTTATTATTTCTTTGTCTGTTAAATTATATTTGTCTTCATGAGCCCATTTTATAGCAAGATTTATATCAAGGGAGCCATCTAGATGAAGATGGGTGATTATTTTTTTTATGTTTTCTACATTCATATCTTATTCTCCTCTTTTATATTTTAATATATTTTATAGAAAAATAAAATTATTTTTGATTGTATTGTCTATTATTATTCATTTTACTAATTATAGATTTATCTCTATCCTCATTCATAAATAAGATATATGGTTCAATATTAAGTGATTTAGCAATGCTTTCTAATTTGGGGATAGTTGGACAATGAAGCCCTCTTTCTACATCTGTTATATATCTTGGACTTAGTTTTGATAGTTCTGCTAGTTTTTCTTGAGAATAATTATTTACATATCGATAATACTTAATGTTAAAAATAAGTAAATCTTTTAAGTTATCAAATTTTATTTTCATACATACCTCCTAATATAGGTATGATATTATTTACTGCAAAATATTCACACGAACTATTTACTGCAAGATTATTTTGGTATATAATAAAGGTGGAAAGGTGTAAAATTAGTTATGGATGATGATTTTAAAGATTTAAAGGAAAAGAGAAGTGGTTTTGCTACTGCTGCTTTAGTACTTGGTATTATTGGTATTTGTTTTTCTTTTGTTCCAATCATTAATAATATTGCATTTATTTTGGGAATACTTGCATTCGTATTTGCAATTGTCTCTTTAGTTAATAAGGCAAGTAAAGGTAAAGCGATAGCAGGACTAATCTTAGGAATTCTATCCATTGTTATTACATTATCTTTACAAAGTAGTTGGGCTGAGTCTTTAGATAAAGTATCTGATGACTTAGATAATGCTGCTGGTAATAATACTGAAGAAATACTTGGTAGAGATGTTGATGTTAGTATTGGTACTTTTGATGGTAGTTTAGGTGAATATGGATTAGTTGATTCTAAACTAACTGTTACTGTTACTAATAAGACAGATGATGTTAAATCATTTACTATTCAAATTGAAGCGGTTGATGCAAGTGGTAGTAGGATTGATACGGATTATGTGTATGCTAATAGTTTAGGTGCTAATCAGAGTCAAGATTTTGATATTTTCACTTATGTTAGTAGTGAAGATTTAGAAGCAATGCAAAGTGCTAGTTTCAATGTTGTAGAAGTATCAATGTATTAGAAAAGATCTACTTAGTTTTGTAGATCTTTTTCTTGGTTTTGATTTTCTTCATCAGTAGATGTATTATCTTCTATTTCTTCATTAGATGTTTC
>CALVQY010000013.1 GCA_944358355.1 uncultured Bacilli bacterium
TTATATCAAAGGAGGATTTATTTTTCTCTTAACGCCACCGCTTCTTCAGCTCTCACCCGCATAGCGGGTGGTTTTGTTCTGTTCCTATCCCGGAACATAATAAAACTCACACGAGGGTGTGAGTAATTCTCTCAATGGAGCAAGTGTCGTAGATATCTACAACTTTTCTCCAATTACGAAAAGATACATATATCTTCCGTTGTTAATAATATAACACATTTTTAATATTTATGGAATATAGTTTATTTAATTTTTAATCATATTTCGTCGCTTTTGATATATTAAATCAAAGTTCCTAATAAATAGTTACTTTATTTTTTTTTTAGTTTTTTCTTTCAAAATATCTCCCTCATAATTATAAATATCTAAAGGCATACCATTTTTATTGCATAATTCGGAAATCATATCAACAATTTTTGAAATATTTTCATTATATAAATCATTTACTCCAAATGGTAAAATAATTCCTTTGATATATTCTTCACTAATTGAATCTTGAACTTGTACTTCACCTAATGCTAATCCGTGTGTTGCTTCACTAGGAACGACTTTGATATCTTTAGATATGGCAAATGCAATATAATTATAATCAAAGCAAGTTACCCATTTATGGGATTTATTTTCAATTGCTCTTTTAATAAATCTATTATTTGGATCACTTAGCGATACTTTATCAAAATGAATATCATCTGTATAATACATATATGCTTTTTCAGGAGGAATATCTAATTTAAAAGAACTATTTTCATAGCTATGAACTATTCCCATTTCCTCTAATTTTTTTCTAGAATAAATGCCTTTGGTATCTAATATTGATTTTAAACGATTATAAGTTTTCGGATTATTTATATCTCCGATTTGATGTATATAATATTCTAACATAAACTTATCCTCCTTAAATTACTTTTCTGTATCACTTTGACAATATAATTATATCATTTTTTGATGTATTTTAATAGTATTGTAGTTAAGAAAAACACTTTCAAAAATCAAACTTGCACTACTAACCATTAAAAACTACAATTCAAAATCATCATGTTCTTTATTTTTATCGTATTCTTTACTCCAATTATAATCTTCTTTTATATCATTAATTGTTTTATCACTAAATATTCCATGTTCGTATAAGTCCTTTGAAAATTCCCAATAATCTTCACGTTCTTTGTCTTTACCAAACATTTTATGTTTGATAAAGTTGATTAATCTATTGAATAAATCTTTAAAATAATCTACTAATTCTTCAAGATTTTTATTATCTTTTTTTAACTTTTTAATCTCTTTATTTTTGTTTTCTATATTTTTAGATAAAGTATCTACTTTAAGAAATAATGCCTCATTATTTTCAGTTAGTATTTTAATTTTTTCTCTATTTTCTTGAAGTTCTGTATCAACATTATTTAAGGTCACTGATAATTTTTCAGTTCGTTTAAAACCAGAGTTTGTTTTATCAACTTTATCAATATATTCTAAAATTTTATTTTTATCATCTTCGGAAATAGTATAGGTGTTTTTAACTATTGGGGCTTTTCTAAGATTATTAACAGTATCTTTAATATCAGTGGTGCTTTTATCAAGTTCACTAGATTTTTTACTGGCTATTTCTAATGTTTTTTTATCTTTTTCCATTTGGTCTTTCATGGCTTGATAATTTTCCATATCTTTGACATTTATATCTTTGTTTCTGCCTTTTTCTTTTTTCTTTAAAATATCATTTAGACCATATTCTTTATTAAAACTAGCAATACATAAAGTTCTCATTTTATCTTGTAATTTGCAAAGACTATCTCTTGTAAAAACATCTCCTTTACCAACTTGTTTTTTCATACCATTTTTATTTTTATATTTTATTGGTACTCCAACAATATGAAGATGTGGACTGGTTTCATCATAATGAATAATTGCACTGGCTATTTTAAAGTTGGGAAGTTGTTCCTCTAAATCATTTACTTGTTCTTTAAAGACATTAGTAATTTTATGTTTGAATTTATCATCTTTTGTATCCCAATATTTTTTATCTCCAAGTTCAATGATGATTTCACAAGCAAGGTCATTTTTAGAATTATCACTTATCTTTTTGAAATAATCAGTAATCTTTCTGTCATCTCTTGTTTGTTTAGAATTATATTCATCAACTGCCTCTTTAAATTCTTTTTCATACAAATTTTTAACATCATTATAAAGAGAAGTAGTGCCTCTTATTATTTCAATTAGTTCTGTGTTATTGTCATATTTACGGTAATTATGCTTATCAACTCTTGATAAACCTCTTGCATTTTGAATAGCATTGTTTGACAAAGAAGTAGTACCAGAAGCATTGCTTTTTGCCATATTCCTTGATGATGGTTTTCTGTTTTTATCACTACCTAGATGTAGTGAATAAGATAATTCGCTCATTTTTTCAACCCTCTTAATTTTTATTTTTCATTAAAATACTTTCTTGCTTCTTCTAAAGTAGGAAAGAACTCTTGGTTCATCATTGCATTTGAGTTTGGCTCAATGTAAGAACATACGATATAGTGATTAAAACAATTATCAGCATAGACAAGATACAAGTTTTCTTTCTCATCTATAAGATAACATTTGCCATATTTCAAATTATAAAATTCTTTTTTATACTCAAAGTCCATATATAAAATCACACTCCTTTTATAGATATATTTTGACTATGACGAAATATTTAACCCCCTAGGTATTTTGACACAAGTATCAAAATAACCTCGTGGGCTAGGGATTCCCTAGAACCCTTTTGAAACTTATTTCGTAATGTTTTAAAGCTATTGCAATAAAACAAAACTACATAAGTTTATAAAATGCTTTTCCCACTTTCATTGAAACTAGTGTTTCAACAAAACGTGTTCGCATTTTATTTTTCGGTATCTTCATCATATAATAATTCTTTCTTAACAGGTTTAACACCTATTTCAATAGGAATTGGCTCTTTCATATAGATAACACTATCATTTGATTCATCAGGTATATAATTAAATGCACTATCTATATCTTGCATTTGAAATTCATCTTTTTCACGAATATAGATTATTCCATATCTATATTCTTTCATTTTAATATCAGGATCTATTTTGCAATAATCTTCCATTGGGAATATTCTTACAATAGCACGATTATCTTTTAAAAAGTTAAAATAGAAAACTCTATCTTCAACATAATAAATTGCTTCTTCAAAACCTACATCGTAGTATTGTCTTAATCTCATTATATGTTTTCCAACTTCTTCTTCGGGAAGATAATTACTAAATCTTAATTGCCCAACTAAATTACCAAATAAAGTAGGAGTTTTAATATCAATATAACCTGCCTCAACTAATTCATTACAAGGACGACATATACTTTCTCTAAATTTTACTTCATCAACTATTATAAACTTATTTTTTTCTAGTACAGTAATATCATCAACATATTTCATAATTAAATTTGCCTTTTCTTCTCTAGTATAATCTTTCCAAGTTTTAGTTCGCTCGTTATATTCATTTTTTAATTTAACTTTATTAATAAAATTGATATCTCTTTTTAATAAAATGTCTTGTGGTGTAAATTTTAATTCCTCAGTAATATTTGTAGTATCAAGTTCACTTTGAATTTTATAAATCGCTTCATCAACAATTTTCTTTTCAGCATTATATTCTTCTAAATCAAATGCACCAGATATATATGCTTTTTTAATTCTATCTAATTTAGCATTTTGTTTATCAAGTTCTTTTTCTAATAATTCTTTTGGTTCATCAAATTTTTGTTTAATCATAGGTAGGAAGAATTGATTAACGACACTATCATATTCAACTAATTCATTAATAAAACTTTCAAAATATTCTTCAATAACATTTTCTTTTAAATTAAGTTTGCAATCATTACAATAATAGTAATAATAAACATTTCCGTTTTTCTTTTTAGTTGCTTTACCACCCATTAAATTATTACATCTAGGACATCTTATTTTTTGTAAGAATAAATAGGTTAAAGTTCTTTGATAAGCACGAGAGTTCTTTTTCTTTTGTGCTTGGCAATCTTCCCACATTTCTTTACTAACTATTGGTTCAACAACATTTTCATAATAAGTAGGATGTTTTGTTCTTTTTCCATGAACAAAATCTCCTTTATAAACCTCATTTTCTAAAATAGCAGTAATTGTCGAATCTCTCCAATTAGTTTTTCCTAATACTTGTTCTTTGTTTAGTATATTACTAATTGTTTGATAAGAGTTGCCATTATAATACATTTCAAATATTCTAACTACAACATCTTTGGTAGAGTAGTCTATAACAAGTTTCTTATTTTCGTGTTTATAACCTAATGGGGCTTGGCTTGGTAAATGTCCTTGTTTGATTGCACCTGCTAAGCCAACTTTCGTTCTTTCGCTAGTTCTTTCAATTTCATTTTGAGATACTGACATAAGTAAACGAGATACCATTTTACCATTTGCATTAGTAGTATTAACTTCATCATTAGCACAATCAATATAAGCATCATTTCCATCAAGAAAAGTCATTAACTTTTCCCAATCAAATATACTTCTTGTTATTCTATCTAATTTAAGGGCTATTATAGTGTTAATTCTTTTAGATTTAATATCTTCTTTTAGTCTTTCAAATTCAGGCCTATAATTGCCTGTTTTGGCACTTATTCCAGCATCTTCGTAATAGTCTACTATTTCATAACCTTTAAACTTACAAAAGGTTTCTAATCGTTCTTTTTGCTCTGGTAAACTAAAACCTTCCCGTGCTTGATCTTCAGTTGATACTCTTAAATATAAACCACATAAATTTTTAACTTTATTCATTAGTATTATCAACTCCTATTTCTTCTTTTGGTATCAGTAAAGCAAATCCTGTTGTTTGCGGTGTAAAAGCCATAAATTCTTCATCATCAACTTTAAAATATTCATCATTTTCAATCTTTTGTAATGTTTTGTCATCGTTATACATTAATACTAATTTATATTCGTTCATAGCATATATTCCAAATATAATTCCCTTAATTTCTTTATGCTGTTTAAGTATGTCAATATTTTCTTTTGAAAATGGCAATAACAATGATGGATGAATATTTGTTTTCCTATAATAATAACTTCCTAATGGTGAAACATCTTCAGCAAAAAAACCAGAATTCTATTTCTTTCTTATCTCCAAAATCACTTATGATATGTTCTTTATATTCAGGAATATTGTCTATGTGAGATAATAAAACTTTTCTAAAGTTGTCGTAGTATTGTCTTAAGCTACTATTATTTTCAATTTGGTCGTGAATCATTATTTCACCTTTATCTTTTAAATGAGAATTTATCTCTTTTTGCATTTTTTGTTCAATTATATTATCTTGAATTTTGAAATTACTTCCTTTTCTTGTATTTTTATAACTATCAAATTCAAAATGTTCAATTGCAACTATTTTATTATCATACATTGATAAAATATCTGGTCTTTCATAAATCCCCATATTTTGAAATAGTTTATTAACTTCATCTTGATTAAAATCAGAGTAAGTAATTGCTTTGCTTTCTTTGGATAAATATTTACTGACAATCCTTTGTAATTCATTCATTTGTATAACACATCCTTTCTTCAAAAAAAGAGAGATAAAAGCAATAGATATTAAAACTACTACCTTTATCTCTCTAACTTTTACTATTAAAATATATAATTTTTTTCTTTATTTCCATAATGCATAACCCCCATTAATACATTTAGGCATATCTCTTTCAGTTGTCATATATAATAATGTTTTTGTCTTAAAAAGTCAATGGTTATCGAAATATTAGGCATTTAGTAGATTTTTAATATAATCTTCAAGTTCAACAAGTTGTATCTTCTTGTTTAGACTACCAACATAAATATCAGTAGAGTAATTAAATGCTAGAAATGTAGTATCTTTAACAATAATCTTATGTGGCTCTATGTAAGATAAATTAGTCTTATCAATTTTTCTAATACTACCATTTATAATAGTAGGTTTGATATGACAAAACTCACATATAAATTCTAGTCGTTGTTTAAGATTACTTTCTATTTCTAGTTCTTGTGTAATAATCTTAATCACTACAAACACCATCCTTTCTTTGGATGACTTTTTTTAGAAAGCAAAAAAAATCAACCCGAACGGATTGATTATGTATCTCAAGTTCAAACATAAAAGTTCGAACAGAAACGTCACTGGAGCGGATGAGGAGAATCGAACTCCCGTAGTTAGCTTGGAAGGCTAAGGTTCTACCATTAAACTACATCCGCAAATTACTGCCAATTAATATTGACAGTTACAATTATAAGAAAAGATTTAATAAATGTCAATGCTTTTTTTACATTTTTACAGTTAAATTTTCTTTTCTCTTGCCGCCACAAATAAAATTCAACGGAATATGATAAGTTCTAGCTAGTATTACCAACTTATTAGTAGGAATCCTAGTTTTACCATCTTCATAGTATGAATAACTTGATTGTCTAATTTTTAAAACATCTGCAAATTCTTTTTGTGTTTTTCTAAGTTTTAAACGATACCTTCTTAACTGACTACCAATAAATTCAACAGTAATATCCTTATCATAAATTATTTCCCTTTTATCAGTAGTTAAATCTAGCATATATTCTACATTAGTATGAAAATACTTTGCTAACTTCACTAACTTTTCAATAGGGAAATTAACATCACCTAACTCCCACATGGCATAAGTAGTTCTTTTAACACCTAGAAATTTAGCAACTTCGCATTGTTTTAAATCATGATCTTCTCTTAAATCTCTAATTTTCCCAAACTGCATCTTTACCACCTTATTTTTATTCTATTACAGTCATTTGAATATTAAGAGATTTGTCAAGATAACTGATAAAAAAATAATGGAGCAAAAATTAAATTATAGTTAATTATTATAATAGGAGGTGATAATAATAAAAAGATTAAAGTTAATTTTTCAAGAAAATTTATATGATTGTGGCATCAGTTGCCTACTAACAATACTAAGATATTATAAATGCAATGTCCCCAAAAGTTATTTAGAGCAATTAAGTTTAACTACTAAGGAAGGAACAACTATGTATAATTTAATGAGAGCAGCTCTAACTTTAGGATTTAAAAGTTATGGAAAGAAAGGTGACATAACAAGTATCAGCCCTAAATTAACACCTTTTATTGCTCACATAAAGATAGATGAAAAAAGAAATATATATCATTATGTAATAGTAAGTAAAATAACTACTAAAAAAATAATAATAAAAGATCCAGGTTCTGGTTCTAGAGAATTAAGTTTAGAAGAGTTCAACAAAATAAGTACAGGTAATTATCTATTTATAGAAAATACCGTAAAAGTAAAAAAGTTTAATACTAGAAATATATTAAAAGAAATATGTTTACGCTTTTTTATAGTCAACAAGAAAACACTAATATTAATATTAATTGCAACTGTTTTAACTATTATTTTGGAACTACTAAATTTATTTTCTTTAAAAATAATATTAAATAATGCTATCTTAGTAGAATCATTAACTAATCTTTACATTTTAATTATTACATTTTGTATATTACTGTTACTAAAAACAGCTCTATCATTTATAGTAACTCTACATTTAAATAAACTTAGTAGCAAGCTTAGTTGTAAATTTAAAATGACTTTAATCAAACAACTATTAACACTTCCTAATATATATTATCAAACTAAAGAAAAGGGTTTTATTGTTTCACTTTTTAATGATATTGATATTTTAATAGACTATCTATTATCAACATTCACAACTTTAGTTAATAGTGTCAGTATTGTTATATTTATCTACATTTTCTTCCTAAGCTTATCAGTTGAAGCAGTATTAATATTATTAGTCAGTAGTATTATCTTATTGGTGTTTATTCTCTATCAAAATAAATATAGTAAAAATATGTTTTCGCTATATTTTAATAATAAAGATATAGTTAATAACTTTATTAATAAGATAATTAATAGAATTGAAAGAATTAAAGGTTTAAATCTTAACCCAACAATAGAAAAGAACTTTTCTAAAGTATCAGTAAATTTTACTAGCACAGTTTATAATTTAAACAGATATAAAGAAATACTAAGTAACAGCTTGAAAATAATAGAAAATATAATCTATTTCCTAATTATCGCTATCAGTGGAGTTTTACTAATAAAAAAAAATTTAAGCCTTCCAACTTTTTTACTAATAGAAAGTTTAATATTTATTGCTTTAAGAAATACTGAATCACTAATATTATTAATTCTAAAACATCAAGAATATATAAGGGTAAAGGAACGCTTAAATGATATTTTTATGGAAAAAAAAGAAGTACTACTTCCATTTCCTAAATACAATTATAATAAAAACTTAGCTATTACGATTAAAAATTTATCATTTAAATATGATGAGAATTTGATATTAAATAATATTAACTTAAAAATAAATCCTAAAGATAAAATCTTTATTTATGGACCAAGTGGCAGTGGTAAAAGTACTTTAGTAAAAATGCTAGCAAGGCTAATACCTGTTAAATATAATCATATAAAAGTAGGAAATATAGATCTTGCCCATTATAATCTAGCTGATTTAAGAAACATAATTACTTATATTCCAAATGATGAAATGTTAAATAAAACAGATATAAAAAATAATATATATTTAGGCAGAAAGCCTCATATAAATCAAGATAAGCTTTTAGAAATGACAGGATTAAAAAAATTATTTAAAGATAAAAAATATAATATAAACACTATTTTAGATGAGGATGGAGAGAATTTAAGTAAAGGAGAAAGAAATAGAATAAGTCTTGCCCAAGCATTATTTAAACCAAGTGAAATATATATACTTGATGAATGTTTAAGTAATGTTGATATATCTTTAGAAAAAGAAATATTAGAAAACATATTAAATTATTATCAAGACAAAATAATAATATATATATCACACCGTCTTACCAATAAATCTTTATTTAATCGAGTTTTTGTTATGAAAGAAGGAAAGTGCTATGAAGAATTACAATAAACATCATCTTTTGAATTTTATAACTATAATAATGTTCATTTTAACAGCATTATTTCTATATTTTTTAAACACGATTAAAATATGGACCTATAATAGTTGTAATATTATTAAAATTGATAAGTATAAATATCAAGTAATTGTAGATAAAAAAAGTTATGACTTATTTACTGATAATAATTATTTCTTTTACAATACAAAAAAATATACTTATAAAATAACAAGTAATGAAAAGATTGATAAAGAGATATCTTTAACTTTAAAAGTTGATAATAAAATATCAAATGAAAGAATAGAAACAATAATGCTACCAGATACAAAAGAAACACTTTTTAGTTTGATTATTAATAATTGGAGGGAAAAATGAAAGAATTAACAAACAAAGAAATGAAGAATATAAAAGGTGGAGCTTCCGTTCTAGCGACAACTATAGGAGTATCAGCTTTAATTGCTTTTCTAGTAGGAGTAATAAGTGGTCTTACTAATCCAGAACCATGTGAAGGGAGTGATAAATAGAAATGAAGAATTTAACAAAAGAAGAATTAAAGAAAATAAGAGGTGGGAGTACTAGTCTTACCAGCTCTATGTTAAATTATCTAGGTGATTTAATCGATATTTTAATATCAGCAGGACGAAAACTAGGTTCATCAATTAGAAGAATAGGGAGTAATAAAATATGTCCCCTAGATTAAAGAAGCAAATACTATTATTTATTTGGACAATTATTATTATAATAATATACAATTTAGGCATATATTTAGGCGAATTTATAATAAAAAGTGTCTGAAATAATAAAAAAATAAAAAAAATGTTGTATTTTCAACGCTTAAAGTGTTATAATCAGTTGTAGAAAAAAAGCGAAGGGAGGGATAGTAGTAATGGCACAGGTACAAGTAAAAAATGGTAACTTAGATTATGCAATAAAAAAATATAAACAAAAGCTTGCTAAAAGTGGTGTCCCTTCTGAAGCCAAAAAACATGACGCTTATGATAAACCAGGAGTTAGAAGAAGAAAAGCAAAAAAAGAGGCCATCAAAAATGCTCGTAAAAATGAACGTAGAAGAAGAAAAGAAAGAGATTAAGAAATTAATTTCTTTTTTTTTATTTTCTACATAAAATTAATTAGGTGAAGGTTATGATTGAAAACTTTAGAAATTTTATTGATCCCAAAGACTTTAGCATTAATATATATAGAGGTAAAATCAATATTAAAAATTATAAAAAAATAATTACATTAGGTGTAAATAAAATAGTTATAAAACTAGATAATTTAAAAATAACTTTGAATGGCAATAACTTTTCTTTGACTAAATTAAAGGATGAAGAATTATTAATAACAGGAAAATTAGAAAGTCTAGAGATGAAATATGAATAGATATATTTTAAAAATAACTGGCAAAAGACTAGATACTTTCATCTTACTTCTTATAAGATTGAAAATAAACTTCACTAAAATAAAAGAAACAAAAGATTATTTAATAATAGAACTATTAGAAGAAGATTACAATAAATTGGCAAAAATAAAAACAACTTATAAAATAGAAATTCTAAAAAGAAAAGGGCTTATATATTTTACTCATGTCTTAAAAGTAAGAAAATTATTCCTTTTTATATCTTTACTGGGATTTCTATTTTTAATTTTTCTTACTAATATTATATTTTCTGTTAATATTATTGAAACCGATGAAGAACTAAGAAATACAATTATGGAAGATTTGAAGGAATTAGGGATTAAGAAATATAATTTTAAGGTAGATTATAAGAAAAAAGAAGAAATAGAAAAAAAGATATTAGAAAAAGAAAAAGATATTTTAGAGTGGCTAGAAATAGAAGAAAAAGGGGTAACCTACGAAGTAAAATTAATAAAAAGAATTAAAGATGATACAAAAAAAGAAACAGAACCTCGAAATATAATAGCAAATAAAAGTGGAATGATTACAAGAATAGAAGCTGAATCTGGGGAAATAGTTACTAAGAAAAATGCTTATGTTAATAAAGGAGATGTCTTAATAAGTGGTCTTATAAAAAATAAGGAAGAAATAGTTAGTAAAACTAGGGCTATAGGTAAAGTATATGCAGAAATTTGGTATAAGGTATCATTAAGCTTGCCTAGAACTTATCATGAAGAGAAAAAAACAGGCAATAATAAAAAAGTTTTAGAAATTAGTTTTTTGAATAATGATATTAGTATTTCAGACTTTAACAAATATAAAAACTCTAAGGATACTAAGACTGTACTTTATAAAAACCCTTTACTTCCTATTAGTATTAATCTAACAAAAAAAGAAGAGGTAGAAACAATAGATATAGATTTTACAGAAAATTATGAAAAAAATATTAAACCTCTTGCCATAGAAAAGTTAAAAGTAAAGCTAGGTAATGATATTACGATTATTTCCGAAAAGGTTTTGAAAAAAGAAGAGAAAGCTGATAGAATAGATATAGACATCTTCTTTAAAGTTGAAGAAGACATAACAGCATATCAATCTTTAAAAGATTTTAATATAGAAGAGGAAAATAAAAATAATATAGAAAGTGAGTGAGGCATAATGTTTACAAGCATTGGAAGAACAATAGGTAATGTCTTTTCTAGTAGCTTACCTATGGTAATTATATCTGTTGTAGTTGCAATAACATTACGTCTTGCTGACATAATAAAAAATAAGAAAGAATTTTGTTTTTATAAAGAGTTAATTTCTTTATCTTTTATCATTTATATATTGTGTTTATTCCAAGTAGTTACATTTCAAGATAATAACAATATTTCAAGTAATAATTTAATTCCTTTTAGAGAAATGTTTAGATATGATTTTGGTAGTAGGTTATTTTTAAAGAATGTTTTAGGTAATATAATTATGTTTTTGCCATATGGCTTTTTTTCTAGTTATTTTTTAAAAGAAAAAAAATTACTTCCTATCTTTATCTTGACAACTGCAACTTCTGTAACGATTGAATGTACTCAGTTAATGATAGGTAGAGTTTTTGATATAGATGACATTTTCTTAAACATATTAGGGGGAGTATTAGGCCATTATTTATATATTCTTATTTTAAAAATAGGAAATATGTGTCCAAAAGTCTTTCAAGCAGAGTGGTTTTTAAATTTAGTGTCAGTTATTCTTTTAGTAGGATTAATAACATTACTTTAAAAGCCACTTTTTTTGTGTTATAATCTAACCATTAGAAAGGAACGTGATTTAAACTATGAATGAAGTTAGTATATATAATAATACAAGCGAAGAGTTCCCTTATGAGGATATAATAGAAAAAGTAGTTAATAAAGCTTTAGAAAAAGAAAAAATAAAAAAAGCAAGTTGTAGTATAATAATTGTAGATAATGATTATATCCATAAGTTAAATAAAGAATATAGAGGTATAAATAGACCTACTGATGTTATTAGTTTTGCTTTAGAAGATGATAAAACTATGGTTATTCCAGATGAAATTAGATTATTAGGAGATATTTATATTAGTATAGATAAAGCGAAGGAACAAGCTAAAGAATATGGTCATTCATTAGAAAGAGAATTATGTTTTTTAGCAGTTCATGGGATTTATCACTTGTTAGGATATGATCATGAAAAAGAAGAAGCAGCAGAAATTATGTTTAAAAAACAAGAGGAGGTTTTAGAAGAATATGGCATCACTAGATAGAAACAAAAAGCAATTTGGGTTTAAAAGAATTATTTCTAGTATTAAGAATTCATGGAATGGATTAAAAGTAGCATACAAAAATGAACAAAGTATGTATATTCACTTAATTTGTACTGTCATTTTATTGTTATTTAGTTTATTTTTAAAAATTTCAACAACTGAATGGCTAATTATAATTGCAATTATTGGTTTAACCTTAGTAATAGAACTTCTTAATACAGCAATAGAAAGTACAGTTGACCTTGTTACTAAAGAATTTCATCCACTTGCTAAGATTGCTAAAGATACAGCAAGTGCAGCAGAGTTTATATTGACTCTTACTAGTGCAATTATTTCTTTAATGATTTTTATTCCTAGAATTATGGAGCTGCTTTAATAATTGTATATCTAAGAGTATTGAAGTTTTTCTAAATTCTGAAAAAAAATTTAGTAAATAGTATATTATAATAATGAACAGTGAAAATTAATAAGAAGTTAGGAGGAGATACTCTTGGAGAGCAATTTAGTTGTTAGAAGCAGCAGTGCTGAATTTTTGATTTTTGAAAGGCAAAGTCATAGTGAAGGTATTCAAGTTAGATTCGAGGAAGGAGATTTGTGGTTAACACAAAAAGGTATTGGAGAATTGTTTTATACAACTAGAAACAATATAACAATGCATTTACAAGATATTTATTCTAATTATGAACTTGATGTTTTTGCAACTAGTAAGGATTTCTTACTAGTTCAAAAAGAAGGAAATAGAGAGGTTAAGAGGAAAGTTAAATATTATAATTTAGATGCTGTTATTTCAGTTGGTTATAGAGTTAATTCTGATAGGGCAGTTCAGTTTAGAAGATGGGCTACTAATGTTTTGAAGGAGTTTTCTAAAAAAGGGTATATAATTGATAAAAAGAGAATGGAAAATGGTACTTTTTTTGATGAAGATTATTTTGATTCATTACTTGCAGATGATAGAGATATTTTGAAAGATGCAGGTAAAATTTCTCATGAGATAGCCTGTGATAAAGCTTTGTGGGAATTTGAAAAGTATAGAGTTAAACAGGATAAGTTATATAAATCTGATTTTGATTTGTTGTTAGAAGAAATGAGTAAATAAGAAAAATAGTAGTTTTGAAAGAGTGATAGGTGTGAAAAATAAAGAAATAGATGCAATAATATTTGATTTAGATGGTACCTTGTGGAGTGCAGTTGATAGTTGTCTTAAAGCAACGAGTCTTGTGAAAAAAGAACATAGTGATATTACTAGGGATGTTACAAAAGAACAAGTTGAATCAGCAATGGGAAAAACATCTGAAGAGATAATTAATATATATTATGGATATCTTCCAAGAGAAAAAGGAGAAGAGTATGCTAATGAAGCCTTTAATAAAAATGTAGATAACTTGTTAAAAGAAGGAGGAACTTTATATCCTAATACTAGAGAAACTATTATAAAGTTAAGTAAAAAATATAAACTATTTATAGTTAGTAATTGTGTTAAAGGATATATTGAATCTTTTTTAAATACTAGTGGACTTAAAGATTATTTTAGTGATTATGAGAGTTATGGTAGAACTCTTTTAAGCAAAGGGAAAAATATTAAACTTGTTATTGAACGCAATAACTTGAAAAATCCTATATATGTTGGTGATACTAAAGGTGATATGGAAGCATCAAAAATAGCTGGTATCCCTTTTGTCTATGCATCTTATGGTTTTGGAAAAGTAGATAAGTATGATTATAAAATTGCTGATATTAGTGAATTGTTAGATTTATAAATAGAGGAGGTATTTTTATGAAGTGTGGAGTTGTATCAATAATGGGCAGACCTAATGTAGGTAAGAGTACATTATTAAATGCAATACTTAATATGAAACTTGCTATTACAACGGATAAAGCAGGTACAACAAGAAATATTATTGAAGGGATTTACCAAGATGATGAAGCTCAGATTGTCTTTATAGATACTCCAGGAATTCATAAACCTATGAATAAGCTTGGTAGTGTCTTAAATAAAAAAGCTTATCAGAATATAGATAATGCTGATATTATCATTTTATTAATAGATGCAAGTAGCGGAATGGGTAAAGGAGATAAATTCGTTTTAAATAAAATCAAAGATAATAAGGATGCTAAAGTCTTTTTAATCTTAAATAAAATAGATAAAGTAGGAAGTGAAAAACTACTTAAAGTGATTGATGAAGCGAAAGAGCTTTATAATTTTGATGAAATTATTCCTATTTCAGCGTTAAAAAAGAAAGCAATAGATGATTTAATAAAAACCTTAAAAAAATATTTACCACTTGATGAACCTTTATTTGCAACAGATGAACTTACTAATGTTTCTACGAAATTTATTATGGGAGAATTTGTTAGGGAAAAAATAATGCTTTTAACTAAACAAGAGATTCCTCATAGTGTTACTTGTTATGTAGAAAATTTTGAAGAATATGATGATCTAGTACATATTCAAGTCTTAATCGTTGTAGATAAAGAAAGTTTAAAGAAAATTATTATTGGTAAAAATGGTAATATGTTAAAACGTATTGGAATTCTTGCTCGTAACGATATGGAAGAGTTTTTAGGAAAGAAAGTATTTTTAGAAACACATGTTAAAGTAATAGAAAATTGGCGTGATAAAGAGAAATATTTAATAGAACTAGGTCTTGATAGTGAAGATGTATAAAAAAATTATTTATTAATCATTATATTAATAGGTGATAATATGAATAATTATGAAATAATATGGAATTTATTTAAAAAAACAGGTGATATTAGGTATTTTCTTTTAGCAAAGTCTATAAAGGAAAGTGAAAAATATGAAGATAGTGGATGTGAAGGGACTAGTCCTAAACGAGACTAATTATAGTGATTCTAGTAAAATATTAAATGTCTTGACTTGCGAATATGGTCTTATTGGAATTTTATCTAAAGGATGTCGTAATTTAAAAAGTAAACTTAGAGGAAGTTCTAGAAAGCTAGTATATGGTACTTTTCATTTTTATTATAAAGAGAATTCTTTATCTACATTAATTAGTATAGATGTTATTAGTGATTATCCTAAAACTATTATGGATTTAGAAAGAGTTGTTTATGCATCATATTTGTTAGATTTAACAAGGCAAGTAGTTAAACAGTCTAAGGATAAATCAATACTTCCTTTGTTATGCAGTGCTCTAGATAAACTCGAAATTGGTTTAAGTCCTGCTGTAGTTACTAATATTTTAGAACTAAAATACTTAGACTTTTTGGGTGTTAGTCCTATTGTTACAGGCTGTGCAGTCTGTGGAAAAACTACAAATATAGTTAGTTTAAGCCCAACAGCAGGAGGCTTTATTTGTAAAGACTGTTATCAAAATGAAGGATACTATAGTGATAAAGCAATTAAACTTTTACAGATGTATTACTATGTAGATTTAGAGAAGATTACAAAGATAGATGTTAATCCTAAAGTCAATGCAGAAATAAATAAATTTTTAGAAGATTATTATGATAGATATACAGGAATTTATTTAAATAGTAAAAAAATGTTAAAGAATGTGATAAAATTAAAATAAGAGGTAGTGGTTATATATGAAGAAGAGATTAATAATTCTTTTAAGTTTATTTGTTATTTTAACTATTTGTGTTTTATCAGGAGTAACTGAAGTAATAGATTATAATATCTATAATATATTATCTACTAATGAGATAACCTTCTTAACCGCATTTTCTAATGTAGTTACATCTTTTGCGAGTAGTCAGGCTATAATTATAATTACTCTTATACTCATATTTTTACTTAATACTAATCATGAGAGAATATTTGTAATTATTAATACCCTAATTAGTGCAGGTATCATTATATTAAGCAAAAATATTTTTTTAAGAGAGAGACCTTTAATTGGAAGTGAGCTTCTATCTAGTTATAGTTTTCCTAGTGGACATAGTTTAATCGCTACTACTTATTATGGTTTTTTAATATATTTGCTTAGAAGAAGTAAATGTAAGGAAGAATATAAAGTAATAGGAACAACACTTTTAAGTACTCTAATAGTCCTAATTTGTCTAAGTAGAATTTTCCTAAGCGTTCATTATGTCACTGATGTAATTGGAGGAGTTATTCTAGGGCTTATAATTCTTCTAGTATTAATTTACTTTTTTAATGCGACATTTAAACCTAAAGAAAAGGAAAAGCCTCTACTTAAAACTTTATCTTATGGCTTTAATGGTATCTTTTATACTTTAAGACATGAAAGAAATATGGTAATTCATTTTCTTGTAATGATACTAGTTATAATAGCAGGTATTGTATTTAAGATAACATTTGTAGAGTGGGGAATATGTTTTGTCCTATTTGCTTTAGTCTTATCCCTTGAACTTATGAACACAGCCTTAGAAAATGTAGTTGACCTTGTAACTGAAGAGAAAAAAGCGAAAGCTAAAGTTGCTAAAGATGCAGCGGCTGGCGCTGTACTAGTAGCGGCACTTTTTGCAGTTATTATAGGTATATCTATATTTTTACCTAGACTTTTAAATTTGTAATATATATTGTATAATAAAAAAACAAGAGGTGAATATCAATGAATTTAGGAATTATGACAAGTAGTCTTGATACATTAAATCTAGAAAGTAAAATTACTTTTGCAACAGCTTTATTAACTACTTTAAGAGATAAAGATTACAATATAGTAATGGGATCTGGTACTAAAGGATTAATGGGAACAGTAAAAGAAATTGCTAAAGAAAATGGCTGCATATTAACAGTAATAGGATATGATGATGACGAACTTAATAAAAATGATGCAACTGTAAAAATAAAAGTTGAAAGTCCAATTGAAAGGACAGCGAAATTATTTGAAGAAAGTGATGTTTTACTTTTTGGTCCAGGTGGATTAGGAACACTTTCAGAATTATTTTCAATTCTTACAACAAAAGTAGAAGTAAATGATGATACTAAAGTAATAATTTATAATGAAGATCATAGTTATGATCAATTAATAAGATTTTTAGATAAAAAAACAAATGATGGAAGTATTTCACCGTCATACAAGACAACCTTTACCATGATAAATAATAAAGAAGATTTAGCAACTATCTTAGATAGTTATGAAATAAAAGAAGAAAGGAGTAAAGTGAGATAATGAGTAATATTAAGATGGAAGATTTAGTTAATTATTGTAAACAATATGGAATTATATTCCAAGGAAGTGAAATATATGGAGGACTTGCTAATACTTGGGATTATGGTCCTGTAGGTATGCTTTTAAAAAACAATATTAAAAGTGCCTGGTTAAAAAAATTTATTCAAGAAGATATTAATAATGTAGGTTTAGATTCTGCTATCTTAATGAATCCTAAAGTATGGGAAGCTAGTGGACATTTAAAAACATTCTCTGATCCTTTAATAGATTGTAAGAAATGTAAGACAAGACATCGTGCTGATAAATTAGTTGAAGCTGATGGTGTAGAAGATGCTGGTGGAATGAACCATGAAGAGTTGATGAAATATATCAAAGAACATAACATAGTTTGTCCTAATTGTGGGGCACTGGACTATACTGATATTAGAGAATTTAATCTAATGTTTAAAACATTCCAAGGAGTAACAGAAGACAGTAAGAGTACTATTTATTTAAGGCCTGAGACTGCTCAAGGAATATTTGTTGACTTTTTAAATATCCAAAGAAGTATGAGACTTAAGATTCCTTTTGGAATTGGCCAAATTGGGAAAAGTTTTAGAAACGAAATAACTCCAGGTAACTTTATCTTTAGAACAAGAGAATTTGAACAAATGGAGTTAGAGTTTTTCTGTAAACCTGGAACTGAATTAGATTGGCATAAATGCTATAAGGACTATTGTTATAACTTTTTATTAAGCCTTGGAATTAATAAAGATAATTTAAGACTTAGAGATCATAAAAAAGAAGAGTTAAGTCATTATAGTAATGCTACTACTGATATTGAATATAAATTTCCTTTTGGATTTGGAGAGTTATGGGGAATTGCTAGTCGTACTGATTATGATTTATCTAGCCATCAAAAAGTATCAGGAGAATCTTTAGAATATTTAGATCCTACTACTAATGAGAAATATATTCCTTATGTTATTGAACCTAGTGTTGGTGTAGATAGACTTATGCTTACTATTTTATGTGATGCTTATAATAAAGAGACATTAGAAGATGGTAGTGAAAGAGAAGTATTAAAACTTCACCCTTATCTATCTCCTTATAAAGTTGCTATTTTACCTTTAATTAAGAAAAGACATAGTGAAAAAGCAATGGATGTTTATAAAATGTTATCTAAAGAGTTTTCTGTTAGTTATGATGAAGCAGGATCTATTGGTAAAAGATATAGAAGACAGGATGCAATTGGAACACCTTTTAGCCTAACTGTTGATGATAATACTATAGATAATGGTACTGTTACTTTAAGAGATAGAGATACAATGGAGCAAGTAACATTAAAATTAGAAGAAGTTATTCCATATATTGAAGAGAGGATTAAATTTTAATGGGACCTATTATTGGTATTTTAACTAGAAGTGGTGTTAATGAAAAGGGTACACCAGTAGAGTATTGTATGGAAAGTACAAGAAGAGCGATTATTAAAGCTGGTGGTGTACCTATTATGTTAACACCTCCCCAAGATATAGATTATTTTACTACTAAGAATAGTGAGTTTCCTGATTTAACTGGTATGGAAAAAGAAATGATTTTATATCAGATAGAAAAACTAGATGGCTTATTTATTCCTGGTGGAGATAAGATTACTAAGTATGATTATTATGTACTTGAAGAATGTCTTAAAAGAAATATTCCCATACTTGGAGTATGTTTAGGCATGCAGTTAATTGCTAACTATAAAATAGATAACTTTAAATTATTAGATGTTCCTAATAAAGACATACATTATAAAGAAGATTATAAAGAAAAAGCTCATAATGTTACTATCGATAAAAATAGTCTTTTATATAAGATATTAGGTAAGGAAGAAATAATGGTTAATTCTCATCATCTAAGATGTGTAGATTATACTAAAGAATGTATAATCACTGCTAGAAGTTCTGATGGAGTTATTGAAACGGTGGAACTTAAAGACTATGACTTTTGTTTAGGAGTACAGTGGCATCCAGAGATAACTATTAGTGATGATGTTAATTCTAAGAAAATATTTGCGTGTTTTATGAAGAAAGCTAAGAATAGAAAAGAAGTTAGAAACTTAAGTAAATAGGGAGGTTTTGGTATGTCTATAAATGCTTATGAAAAATTTATAAAAACAATAGATGAAAATATAGGTATGCCTATATCAGCTAGAGATGTGAGTGATGAAATTGAGTTAGCAGATATGTTAAAAAAACTTGATAGAGATATATTTTCTTTTTCTCTTGAATTTATTAAAAAGTATAATTATTTAATAAATGCTACAGGATATGAAACTGTTTATAGTAATGGTTTGACTTTGTTAACGAGTGTAATTACTTATAAAGGAAAAGAAAGTAATAGTAACTGTAATTCTCTTACTCAAACTTTTATTTTTTCTTCTTATGATGAAGAACCTTTAGTTAATATTAGCAAAAGAGAAGAACTAATGTCATCTATGAGTCTTTTTATTGGCGGTTGCCCTAATGATGATGTATTTGATGATAAAGATATTTTATTTCAAAATGTTTCTATTAAATTAAAAGGAGGACAATGTGAGGATTACTTTCGAACTTATAAAAATTTAAGTAATAAATCTATAATGATAGAAAATTATAGACAAGTTCATCCAATATCAAAATATAATAGTAATGATTTACTTAGATTATGTGAATTAGCTGACTGTGATTTAGCAATAGTTTATAAAAATGATAATCCAGTTTATGCCGAATTTTCAACTGGGTATAGAGTAGAAGATGCAGGCCTTGATCGTAATGATTCTATTGATGTAAAACATATAGTTGATAGAATTAATGAAGAAGTGGATGCTGTTTGTGATGTTATTAGAACTGAATTGGTAGAGTTTGATAAAAATAAAGATGAAAAGAAGAGAGTAAAGACACCTTGACATTGTATTTATTAAATGTTATATTATAGCTACATAAGTGATTATGTGTTGTAAAAAAAGCTGGTGATTCCGACCATAACAGGAACTTAAAAAAGCGGTGATTCCGACCATAACAGGAACTCAAAAAAGCGGTGATTCCGACCATAACAGGAACTCAAAAAAGAAACTAGAGAGCAAACTCTAGTTTTTATCATCTTTCTATTGCAAACATTTGTTTTCTAATTTATAATAACTAATTAACAAGGAGGTATGAATTATGAGACCTAAATTAATGTTAGTAAAATTAGACTCAAATTATTGTGATTATTTAAGAAGATATGATTCTAAAGTTCCATATAATTTTGATAGAAAGAAGAATCGCCCTTTTGTAGGGGTATTATTTGAAGTTAATGATTTTAAATATTTTGCACCACTTTCTAGTCCAAAAGCTAAATATTTAAAAATGCACGATAATGTTGACTTTTTGAAGTTAAAAAATGGAGAGTTAGGAGCAGTTAATTTTAATAATATGTTACCTGTGACACTTAATAATGTAATTATGATAGATTTGGATACTAAAAGTAGTGTGAAAGTGGAAGAATTATATAGAAAAATGTTAAAAGAACAGCTTTATTTTCTTAATAGACGAAGAGCTAGTCTTTATAGAAAAGCTAGCAATTTGTATCTTAATTATATAAATAAAAAGTTACCTACTAATATATATAATAGATGTTGTAATTTTCCTTTGTTAGAAGAAAAATGTAGAGAATATAATAGTGTTCTAATAGATAAATAATTAATCAAAAAATACTTTACAAAGAAAATAAAGAATATTATTATTTTAATAAGTGATAATATATTACTGAAAGGAGAAGTGGCAAATGAAAGATAAGTATAATATGTCTTTAGAAGATAATATATTTTTTGCTAAGAGAAAACTTGTAGATAATATTTATAAGAGTGCTAATCTTGAAGGAATCGCTGTAACTTTTGCAGATACTTATGCTTTTATGAATAATGTTAATACAGGTAATATTTCTGTTGATGATATGTTGAAACTTAAAGGTTTAAAAGATGGATGGGAATATGTAATTAATTATGTTAATGAAGAACTTACTATAGATTTTATTAAGAAAATACATTTTGAAGTGTGTAAAGGACAGAATATTTATCCTTTAGGAGAATTTAGGGATAAAGGTGTTGGTATTACTGGTACTTCTTGGAGACCAAAACTTCCTAGTGAATGTGATTATGATGAAGAATTAAAAGAGATTTTAAGTAATAAAAATAAATTGGAAAGATGTATTGATTTGTTTTGTTGGATTCAAAGGTGTCAAATGTTTTTAGATGGTAAAAAATTAGTTGCCAACTTAGTTGCTAATAAAGAAATGATTAAAAATGGTCAAGGTATAATAGCAGTTCCTGTTGAAGAGATTGGTAACTATTTAACTAGATTAGTTGAATACTATGAGACAGGGGATAATACTAAGTTGAAAGAGTGGCTTTATGAAAATTGTATTGATGGTGTTTAATTTGTCTAAAAAAAGTAGCAGAAAAGTGTTGACAAACCTAGTTTTTTAGCATACAATACTTGAAGAAAAGGAAAGAGATGGGATACCCCACCACCTGATTGATAAGTGAGTCAATAGGTAAAAAGCCAAGATTAGATATAATAATACAACATTATTTTGGTTTTTTAGTGGGTATTAATATATCCACTTTTCTTAATTTATGGAGGTGTTAATTATAGCAAAAGATAATAAGAGTCAATTAATTAATGAGCAAATTAAAGCTAAAGAAGTATTAGTTATTGGTCCTAATGGAGAACAAGTTGGAATTAAATCTATAGAAGATGCAAGAACACTTGCAAAATATGCTAATTTAGATTTAGTTTTAATGAATCCTAATGGTAATCCGCCTGTTTGTAAAGTAATGGATTATAATAAATACCGTTATGAAAGACAGAAGAAAGAAAAAGAAGCTTTGAAAAAACAAAGAGCAAGTCAAGCAGAGTTAAAAGAGTTTAGATTATCTCCTGTTATTGATGTAGGAGACTTTGAAACTAAACTTAGAAATGTCATTAAGTACTTACAAAAAGGTGATAAGATTAAACTTACAATTAGATTTAAAGGACGTCAAATGGCTCATACTGAACTAGGAAAAGAAGTATTAGAGAAATTTGCTAATAGGACTCTAGATTATGCAACAATTGATCAACATCCAAAGTTAGATGGTCGTACTATGACAATGTTTTTAGTACCAAAGAAAGATAAGTAGAAGGAGGAATTATAATGCCTAAATTAAAAACACATAAAGGTAGTAAGAAAGTATTTAAGAAAAGAAAAAATGATTATAAAATAGGACATCCAGGAAGTAGACATAATACTGGATATAAGTCAAGAAAAGTTAATAGAAAGAAAAGAAGTGCATCTACCTTATCTAAAGCAGATCAAAATCGTTTAAAGAACATTATTTAATAAAAGAAGGAGGATGTAAAGATGGCAAGAGTTAAGAATGGAGCAGTTACAAAAGCTCGTCATAAGAAAGTATTAAAACAAGCTAAAGGATACTTTGGTAGTAAACATAGACTTTATAAGAGTGCTAAAGAACAATTAATGCATTCTGGTCAATATGCATTTCGTGATAGAAAGCAAAAGAAACGTGAATTTAGAAAATTATGGATAACTAGAATTAATGCAGCATGTAGAGAAAATGGTATTAGTTATTCTAGATTTATAGAAGGATTAAATAAAGCAGGTGTAGAAGTTAACCGTAAAATGTTAAGTGAAATTGCTATTAATGATCCTAAAGCATTTACTGAATTAGTTAATGTTGCTAAAAAAGGTAAAGAAGGCAAAATAAAAGCAACTGAAGTAAAGACAACTAGTGAAGTAACTGTTAAAAATAGTAATAGTAAAACTAAAGAAGAAGTAAAAACTACTGAAAAGAAGACAACTACAAAGAAAGAAACAGCTAAGAAAGAAGAAAAAAATGAAGCTAAAGACTACAGTAAAATGACAGTAGCTGAACTAAAAGAAGTTGCTAAAGAAAAAGGTATTGCAACTACAGGTATGAAAAAAGCTGACATAATTGCAGCTTTAGAAAAATAAACATATTTTGGAATTTGATTATCTAGTGCTGGTTATAGTTAATATAACAAGGAGTATAATAAGGAGTATAACCGGTGATAATTTTTAGAACAAAATAGAAGATTAAAACGAAAAGGAGATTAGAATATGAGCGTAGTATCAATGAATTATTTATTAGAAGCTGGTGTTCAATTTGGACATCAAAAAAGAAGATGGAATCCTAAAATGAAGGAATATATCTATACAACTAGAGATGACATCTATATTATCGATTTACAAAAAACATCTAAATGCTTAGATAGAGCTTATGATGCTTTAAAGAAAATTGTAGAAGATGGTGGTAAAGTTCTATTTGTTGGAACTAAAAAGCAAGCTATGGAAGCTGCTGAAGAGTCTGCTACAAGAACTAATATGTACTTTGTTAATGAAAGATGGTTAGGTGGTACTCTAACTAACTTTAGAACTATTAGATCAAGAATTAGAAGAATGGAAGAAATCGAAAAAATGGAAGAAAATGGTACATTTGATTTACTTCCTAAAAAAGAAGTAATTGGTCTTAAGAAAGAATATGAAAAGCTTAATAAAAACTTAAGAGGAATTAGAGATATGAAGAAGATTCCTCAAGCTATAGTAATAGTAGATCCAAAGAAAGAAGAAATCGCTATTAAAGAAGCTAGAATTTTAAACATTCCTGTTTTTGGTGTAGTTGATACAAACTGTGATCCAGATATGGTTGATTATGTTATTCCTGGTAATGATGATGCTGTAAGAAGTGTTAAATTACTAATAGGAGCTTTAACTAATGCTATAGCAGAAGTTAATGGTAATGAAGTAATTGATTATATTACTGAAGAAGATAAAGCTAAAAAAGACAAAAAAGAAGTAAAAAAAGATCAAAAGAAAGAAAATAAAAAAGAAGTTAAAGAAGTAGTTTCTAAAGAAGAAAATAAAGAAGAGAAAAAAGAAGAAGTAAAAGAAACTAAGAAAGAAGAGACTGTTGATTATAGTAAAATGACAGTAGCTGAATTAAAAGAAATAGCAAAAGAAAAAGAAATTTCTACTACAGGCTTAAAGAAAGCTGAAATAATTGAAGCTTTATCTAAATAAAAATAAGGAAGGAGGGAGGGTATCTCCTTCCTTTTGTCAAAAATAGAAAGGATGATAAATTATGTTTAAAGCAAGTGATGTAAAAGAATTAAGAGATAAAACTGGAGCAGGAATGCTTGATTGTAAGAAAGCCTTAGAAGCATGCAATGGTAATATGGATGAAGCAGTTGATTGGTTAAGAGAAAAAGGAATTAGTAAAGCTGCTAAGAAAGAGTCTCGTATTGCTGCTGAAGGTTTATGTAAAATAGAAGTTAAAGATAATAGAGCTGTTATTTTAGAAGTTAATTCTGAAACAGACTTTGTTGCTAAGAATAAAGAATTTACTGACTTTGTAGATTATTTAGCAGATACTATTATTAATAACAATTTAAAAACAAAAGAAGATATTTTAGCATTTGATGATAATGGCGAGACTGTAGAATCTAAGTTAGTTAGTTTAACTGCTAAAATAGGTGAGAAAATATCTTTTAGAAGATGTGAATTAGTAGAGAAAACTGGTAGCCAAGTATTTGGTAGTTACTTACATATGGGAGGAAAGATTGGAGCATTAGTAGTATTAGAAAATACTACAGAAGAAATAGCAAAAGACGTTGCAATGCATGTAGCAGCAATGGCTCCTGTTTGTGTAAAAAGAGATGAAGTTCCTAGTGATATGTTAGAACATGAATCTAAAGTAATTAAAGAGCAAGTTATGAATGAAGGTAAACCTGCTGATATCGCTGAAAAAATGGTTACTGGTAGATTAAATAAATTCTATAAAGAAATTTGTTTAGAAGAACAAGCATTTATTAAAGATTCTAATGTTACAGTAGGTAACTATGTAAAAGATAATGGTGGCTCTATTGTATCAATGATTCGTTACGCTGTTGGTGAAGGTATCGAAAAGAAAGAAGAAAACTTTGCTGATGAAGTAATGAGTCAAATAAATGCTACTAAATAATTATAAAAGATACTAATATTCATTTGGATAGTACATAGGGACTGTATTTGAATGAAAAATTTGTGTTTTATAATTGTTCTTTTATAAATACTAGAAAACTCTAGTATTTTTTTTAAAATTGTGATATAATTTAGAACGTATTTTGGAGTGTGATAAGTATGAAAAAAAGAAATGTAGCAATTATTGCCCATGTCGATCATGGTAAAACAACATTAGTAGATGGTATTTTAAAAACATCTGGTATGTTTCGTGATAATGAAGATGTAAGTAATGTATCAATGGATTCTAATGCCTTAGAGAAAGAACGTGGTATTACTATTCTTGCTAAAACAACTGCACTAGACTATAATGGCTATCGTATTAATATTCTTGATACTCCTGGTCATGCTGACTTTGGAGGAGAAGTTGAACGTATTATGAATATGGTAGATGGTGTTATTCTTGTTGTTGACGCTTATGAAGGGGCTATGCCTCAGACTAGATTCGTTTTAAAGAAAGCTTTTGAAGCTAAAGTTAAACCTATCGTTGTTATTAATAAAGTAGATAAACCTAGCGCAAGATGTAGTGCTGTTGTTGATGAAGTACTTGATTTATTCATAGAACTTGGTGCAGATGAAAATCAACTTGATTTCCCTGTAGTTTATGCTAGTGCATTGAATGAAACTTGTAGTTTATCAGATGATATTACTACACAAGAAAAAGGTTTTGAACCATTACTTGATTTAATAATAGAGAAAATACCTGCTCCAACTGGGGATAATTCTAAACCATTACAATTTCAACCTGCCTTACTTGATTATAATGAATTTGTAGGACGTATTGGTATTGGTCGTGTTCATAATGGTATTATTAAAACAGGAGAAATGGTAAGTTGCCTTAGATTAGATGGAACAACTAAAAACTTTAGAATTCAAAAACTATTTGGATACTATGGCTATCACCGTATTGAAATAGAACAAGCTGAAGCAGGGGATATTGTCGCTATAGCAGGTCTTTCTGATATCTCAGTAGGTGAGACTATCTGTAATATGGGAGATAATCTTCCTCTTCCTATTCTTCATATTGATGAACCAACCTTACAAATGACATTTGGTACTAATTCAAGTCCTTTTGTTGGACGCGATGGTAAGATTTTAACTGCTAGAAAAATAGAAGAAAGATTAATTCGTGAAACCCAAAAAGACGTATCTTTAAGAGTTGAACCAGCAGGAAGTGATAGTTTTCTTGTCTCAGGTCGTGGTGAACTTCATCTTGGTATATTAATAGAAAATATGCGTCGTGAAGGGTTTGAACTTGAAGTATCTAAACCTAAAGTAATTATTAAGGAAATAGATGGAGTTAAATGTGAACCTTGGGAAGAGTTACAAATTGAAGTTCCTGAAGACGTTGTTGGTAGTGTTATTGAACATTTAGGAACTCGTGGTGGAGTAATGGAAAATATGACTAACTTTGAAAATCAAGTTCGTCTTAACTATTCAATACCTTCACGTGGACTTATTGGCTTTTCAACAGACTTCATGACAATGACTAAAGGTTATGGTATTATGAATCATACTTTTAGTGAATATAAGCCATATGAAAACGTTGATATTGGTGAACGTAAACTTGGTGTTTTAGTATCAGTTGAAAATGGTAATTCTACTGCCTATGCAATAGGTAACCTTGAAGATAGAGGTACAATGTTTATTGAACCAGGTACAGAAGTATACGAAGGTATGATAATAGGAGAATGCAATCGTGATAATGACCTTGCCGTTAATGTTGTTAAAGGTAAACAACTAACTAATATGCGTGCTGCTGGAAGTGATCACACAGTTGTCTTAAAAAGACCTCGTCCTATTACCTTAGAATATGCACTTGACTATATTAATTCAGATGAATTAGTTGAAGTTACACCTAACTTTATTAGACTTAGAAAACGTATTTTAAATACAGAAGAAAGAAAAAAAGCAGATGCTAAAAAAAATAAATAAAAATAAAAAAGACTTTGGTATTGTTATTTTGCCAAGGTCTTTTAATTATCTACTTTATCTAAAAAATCTTCAATTTTTTCATTATCCACCGCTCCATAAATTCTATTGCTAGTTTCTTTACCGTTTTCAAAATATAGAACAGTAGGAGTACCACTTACACTAGTTGTTAAATCATTAAATTTTTCCATATCCTCATCATTTAAATTATATAAATTAAGTGAATAAGCAGTAACATTGTTATTCTTTAACACTGTCCTAAATCTAGGAGAAAACTCCTCACAATGCTGACAACCTGTTTGTACAATCTCTAATATAAAACTATCTTTATTATCAATCAGTGTTTCCAAATCACTATATTCAATTTCTTTTATAACTTCACTATCATTACAACCTGTCAAACAAAAACAAGCCATTATTAAAAATAAAAAACTAATTATCTTTTTCAAAAAACATCACCTTCCTTAGTATTATAACAATTAATAAAACTATTTACAATAATGCTTTTCAAAATTAAAAAATTAAGATATACTTAATATAAAATAAGGAGATGTTATTATGATATTAAGAAAACCATATGCCCTTTTAATTAGATATTTTCAAAGAATCCATTTAATTTTAATTCTACTATGTGCATATGTCTTTTATAAAATATCAACTCTTAAAAGTTTTGTAGGAAATTTTATAAATACAGAAAGTTATAATGCCTATTATGAGTCTATAAGTAGCTATATTAATTTTGGCCTAATAATATCAATACTTTTAATCCTCGTAATAACGATAACACTTATAGTTCTCTTAATTTATAAGAAGAAACCTTGGAAAATATATATCCTTCCTGTCATTGAATATATATTTATGTTAGGAGTCCTAATATATGTTTATAGTTTCTTCAGTGGCTATAATGAAATGTCTGAACTGACAACTATCATGGCCGGTCGTGACTTATTAAATATCTTAACAATTCCCCAATATATTATCTTTATTATATTTGGTATTAGGTTCCTTGGAATAGATTTAAAGAAATTTGGCTTTAAAGAAGACGAGGAATATCTTGATATTAAAGAAGAAGATAGAGAAGAATTCGAAGTAAATATAGAATTTGATAAAGATAAAATAACAAGAAATATAAAGCGCTTTTTCCGTAATGTTAAATATGTATATTTTGAACATCGTCTTATTTGTAATGCTATTATCATAATACTAGTAGTATCTTTATCAGGATATACCTATTACTACTTTGGAATTCTTCATAAAACTTATAGAGAAGGTAATACCTTTAGTGCTAACTATTATGACATAACTATTAATGATAGTTATTTAACAGATAAAGATAGTACAGGTACTGTCATTAATGAAAATGCTAGCTATAATTTCTTAATACTAAATATAACTGTAAAGAACAAAGCCTCAAGACGTGGTATAAATATAGATAGATTTAGAATAATGAATAAAAGTAATGAGTTTAGATATACAACTAAAGATTATGATTACTTTAAAAACTTAGGTAAGCCTCTTGATAATACTAAAGAACTTGCTACTAATGATGAAAGAACCTTTATTCTTGTCTATCATGTAGATAAGGATATAGAGCCTAATAAATTTGTTTTGTATTATCAAGATGTAAGTAATGGAAGTCTCCTAAAAAAAGTTAAACTTAATGCTCATGACCTTAGAAATTTAGAAACTGTTAGGGAAGTCAATATAAATGAGACTATGACTTTTGAAGATAAAACTAATATAACTATAACTTCTGCTAATCTAACTAATCAAACAGTCTATGGTACTTATAGTTGTAGTGGTAATAGTTGTGGTCCTAATGATAATACTTTAACTATAAATAAAGGTAAAATACTAGAATTAGCTTTTTCAAGTAATACATATAATGGAGAAAGTTTTGTTGACTTTTCAAATATACATGCTAAAATAGAATATGAGAATACAAAAGGGAATTTAAATAGTATAATAACAACCTCTCTTGTTAATGATTATTATGGGAATTATGCTTATTTTAAAATTCCTGAAGATGTGAATGAGAATGGTAAAATTAATTTAGTATTTACAATGCTAGATAAAAAATATATTTACCATCTAAAATGAGGAGAAATTGTTATGACAAAGAAAAAAATTATTAGAATAGTTGTAATTGCATTAATTATAGTTGCTATCTTGCTATTAGTTTGGTTTTTATTTATTTATCCAAGGGTAGTATTTAGAGAAAATGAATCTAAATTAGCAGCAGCAGGAGAAAGATACTATCAGATTAATAGGTCATATCTTCCGAGTGAAAAAGGAAGAGTCGTTTCCGTTTCTTTAAATACTTTAGTTAAACAAGAGTATTTAGATGGATTATATACAGCTTATGGTAAACTTTGCGATTTGAATGAATCTAATGTAAAAGTTGTAAATGATGGGGAAGATAATAAATATTATACATATCTAAAATGTGGTAATATGGAATCTGATGTTGATCATGAAGGACCTGTTATTACTTTAAAAGGAGAAACTAAAGAAACAGTCAGTAGAGGTTCAACATATGAAGATCCAGGTATTGAAAGCGTTGTTGATGATACAGATGGAAAAATTGATATATCTAAAGTTAGTGTAAAAGGAGAAGTTGATACTGCAAATGTTGGTAATTATGAGATAACATATACAGTTAATGATAGTTTAAATAATAAAACAACTGTTACAAGAACAGTTGTTGTTGAAGAAAGACTTTCTAGTATTGTAAAAGAAGCTACGAAAGATACAAATAACTATTATAAAGGTTTTAGAGATGATAACTATATAATGTTTAATAATATGTTATTTAGAATAGTAAAAATTAATGACAATGACACTATTATGGCTGTTAGTGAAGAGTCTCTTGCCAGTGTAGATTATACAAATGATGGCAGATTTGCTAATAGTTCCCTAGATAAATGGCTTAATGATTATTTCTATAATCTATTAGAAGATAAATATAAAGATTTAATTGTATCTACTAAATGGTGTGATGATGTTGTTAATAAAGATGATTATATGACAACAGAATGTACTAGAACTTCTGCTAAAAGAAACATTGGTATAATGTCAATCCAAGACTATAACAATACTTTACAAGATGGTAATAGTTTCTATGATTCAAGAGCACTTTCTTGGTTTTCCAATATTGGTGAAGATAATAATCCATGGACATTTACTAGTATGTATGATTATCCATTGAAAACAGAACCTATGAATCAAGAATATTTATTTAATGTTAGACCTACAATAACTCTTAAGAAAAACACTAAAGTTCTATCAGGAGATGGTAGTAGTGGCAATCCTTATATTTTAGTAGAGAACAATACAGCTCGAAAAAATAGTGATTTAAATAAACGTCAAATAGGCGAATATATAACATATAAAGGCTATACTTATCGCATTTCTAATTTAAATAGTAACGGTACTACAGAAGTAATTATGACTGGAGTAATAAAAAATGGTGACAATGAGCTAAATATTGGTTATAATAATGGTAGTGGTAAGAAAGTTTATAATTCTAAACAAGAAGGAAATATTGGTTATCAAGTTATCAATGATTTAACAAAATATATTTCAACTGACTTATTTGAAAAAACAAAAGTGGAAGTACCAATATATAGTGGAAGAGTTACTTACCAAGGTAAAAAGAATATTAAGGAGTACAACGATATTATTAGCATACCATCTACATTTGATATCTTTAGTGCTAAAGGATTAAATAGTGGTAATGGTGGTTATTGGCTTATTGATTCATCAAATGAAGAAAACATTAAAACTATGGTATATCCTATAGGTACAGTAAGTTATACACCTATTACTGATGATACTACAGCAGGTGTAAAAGTAAAAGCAACATTTAAAAAAGATGTTATAATTACAGATGGTAGTGGTACACTTTCAGATCCTTATGAGGTAAGAGATTAAAAGGAGTAGTGTTTTATGAAGAAAAAGGTTCGCCCAAAAAAGGTTAAAACGGTTATAGTATTAAATCTTGTTATTATCATATTCATAGTAGCTATAGTTTTCTTCTTCCTGAGTGAAGAAAAAGTAATGAGTGATTTCAAAATATTAGATGAGAGTGAAAAAATCAATGATGCTAAAAAATATGGTGATGATATTGTAGGGTGGCTAAGAGTTGAAGGAACTAACATAGATTTACCGTTAGTAGGAGCAGGCAATGATGATGTAGATGTTTCTAAAGCTGATTATGACTTTGCTTGGACTAATGCTTTCCCTGATGAAAATAGCAATAGACCAGCCTTTATATCACATAACATTAGAAATGTCTCTAGTAATCCAATAATTGATGATGATACTATGACTAGATTTGAACAACTCATGTCATTTATCTACTTAGATTTTACAAAAGATAATCAATTTATAGAATATACAAATAGTGAAGGAGAAACATCTATATATAGAATTTACGGAGTAGCTTTACTGGAAGATGACCAAAATTCTTCATACAGTGATACTTATACAGAAGCTGAACAGAAAAGATATCTGAAAAAGGTAAAGAGAGAAAGTATGTATGATATAGATGTAGATGTTGATAGTGATGATCTTCTCTTAACACTATTTACTTGTACAAGATTTTATGGAGCTAGCACAAATTACTCTTTTAGAGTAGATGCTAGAAAATTAAGAGATGATGAAGAAAAAGTGTATGCTAAAGTAGAGCCTAATGAAAATTATGATAAAATAAAGGAGAGAATGGAAGAAGGTGTAAATAATGAAGAAATCTAAAATATTTGTAACATTAGTTTTAGTAGTTGCTTCTGGTTTCCTAGGAGTTCTAGCTAGTACATCCAATGTAGATGCTGCAAATAATGAGTGTTCTGCTGGCTATACTAAAGCTACATATATGGACAAAATAAATTATTCTTATAATGGTAATGTAGTAACAATTACAGGCGCTTCTGGATTGTATTACACTACTAATATGACTAATGGGGTCATTTCTGGTGATGCTGATAGTGCAGGAACTTCTCATTTTTCTATTCCAGCAGATCAAATTAATGACAGATTGGAAATAACATTTTATTTAACTAATGATGATGGAGTATGTAGTGGTGGTAAGGAAGTAGGACAAATAACCGCTTATTCTGGAGCTTCAGCTAGAAATAATCTTTATGATAATGCTCTATGCGTTAATTATCGTAATAAATGGGGAAATAACGAAACAATGCGTAATGCAGTTTCCTATTGTTTTGAACAAGAAACTTCAATTCAATATTCTTATGATGAAGTAAGTACTTGGATTAATAATGCTGAAAGATTATATAGTGGAAGTGGTGGTGAATCTCAAATTGAGATTGATCCAAACTATCAAGAAGTAGAAGATGTTAAAAATACTGATAAATTAGTTTGTGATGCTTTCAATACTGGTAATTATGAGAATCCACATAAATATTATCATATTGAAACAGAAACAGAGAACAACTGTAAAGTAACTTGTAAAGAAGAAATTGAAGTTAACTTTAGTGATCCTGTTGCAACTCAAGCTGGTCTATGTTTTCAATATTTAATTGAAATAAAATCAAAAGTAGAATGTGACGCTACATATACTGCTCCTCTACCAAGTAGGCCAACAGTTTGTGTCCCTACACCACATTGTACAGCAAGTAACGGATACCAAAGTGATAAAGGTGGACCTAGTGAAGACTTTGATTCCTGTGTTCAAGAGTGTGATGGTGGTGACTATACACAAAAATGTATAGATAGTTGTTACAATAAAGTATATGTAAAGAAAAATTATACTGCTACTAATACAACAACTGATGACACTTCTACAACAACAAATAAACTATTAACATTTGATAATAAAGATTATCGTACATTTAAAGTCGCAAATAGTTGTTTAGATCCAGCAACAATTAATCGTAATGATGCTAGTCAAATTGAAGCTTTATATGAACAACATCAAAGAGACCCAGGTGGATATTATGAGGGAGGAAGATGGATACCTTCTAATAGTGGATGCTCAAGTGCTGTTGGACAATTCTATTTCTCAAGTGTTGATAGAACAAGAGCAACAGTATATGAGATGCAAGGAGCTTATTATGATAATCATGGTAGGAAAACATATTGTTCAGGCAGTAATGGCTTTTTAATGAGATGTCAAATAAATGGTTATTCAAATTGGTGTTCAGATTATTGTCAATGGATTAATAGATGTGGAAGTGATACAGTACTAACAGATTACATGGCTGAACAACAATATCAACAAGAATTAGCTGAATATGAAGCAGCAAAGCAAGCGTGTGAAAGCAAAGCAGCAACATGTACTAATGAAACTACAGATTATCAAATAATAGTTGAAAATAAAGATGGAAATGATAATGATAGTAATAAAGATGACTGGACAGAGGAATTTAATTCTAGTCAAAAACTTAACAGCGATAAAGTAACTGGTGACTTCACAGATATGGTAACTTTAGTTGATGGTGAATGTGAAGATGGAGAACCTGATGAATGGGATTATCATAATATTATAACTTTCCCTGGTACTTGGGTAAATAATAAAACAGGTCAAACTGCTCACTCTATTGAGCCAGGATATGAAGACTTCTATACATTTGTTGGAAATCAATATTGTACAAAACTAAATTCAGTTCCTGTTAACACAGCATGGTATGACTGGAAAGTTAATCAAAATGGTGATTCAAATGCCTTAACAGATTCTGAAAAACAAGAAATCATGGAAGTACTCGATATGAACATCAAAGGATCTATTGAAAATTATGGTTACTTTGGTTGGAATTTTGATGTTGAATGTTTCTACGCTATAAATGATCCAGATGATAATAGAACAAGTGGTGATGATCCAAGCGATGATCCAAGCGATGATCCAGGCGATGATCCAGGCGATGATCCAGGCGATGATGGAGGTACACCTTCGTGTAAACCAGAAGATCCAGACTTTCCAAATTGTAACGATGGCGAACCAAATGATCCTACAACAGTTAATAATTTTGAGTTTAGAACTGTATCATTAGATAATCTATTCCCATCAAGTCAATCTGGACAAACATCAAGGCAAGCTGGATTTAACTGGACTTGTGATGCCACAAATCTAGAAAATGAAGATTACCTAATCCAACCTGTTGCTCTAAAAAATGAAATTGAACGATTAGGCGAGGATATATATAATGGTGATACTTATCTTGATTATCATATCGTCTTAACACCTGAAACTATGAACAAAGTAAGAAACTATAATGATGATGTTGGTAGTTATTCAGAACCTGCTGGAAAACAAGCTGAAGAGCGTGGAGAAGTATTGAGTGCCAACAACAATAAAACTGCTGGTATCACAGTTTATAGAAGTTATTTACTACATAAAGTATTAAATAGTAGTGAACTACTAAAGAGTGGACTAATTGGATGTAACAATGAAACAGACGGACAATGTCAAAAAACAATCATCGATGATGGTGAAGGATGTTATAGAGAATATCAAGCTCAAAGCAGTATCTTGAAAGGAGCTAATAGTTAATGAGTAAAGCGATGTTAGTAGTAGGAATTATATTACTTGCAATAATTACTTTCGGAGCTGTAAATATAATTCAAAATTATCAAACAGGAAATGAATTAGATTACTATCTATTAAAAGAGACAGCTGAAGCGGCAATGACTGATGCAGTTGATGTAGGTTATTACCGCTTAAGCGGACTTCTTAGAATAGATAAAGAAAAATTTGTAGAAAGTTTTATTAGAAGATTTGCCCAAAATGTATCTAATAGAAGAACTTACGATATAGGATTCTATGATATAAATGAAACGCCACCTAAAGTTAGTATCCTTGTAAAATCGCAAACAGCAGCAGCTGTTCAAGGTGATACTATGGATATAACTAATAAAGTTGATGTAATACTAGAATCAAACTATTATGAAAATAAACTAGTTACAGATATGACTAGATCAGGGGAATTGGATTATAGTGATGTTGATAAAAACAAATAAAAGGAGGAAACATGAATAATTTAATTGTAGGATTTAAGAAATTTTTGACTAACAAAAATACTGTTACAGTAATTGGTGTTCTTGCTGCTATTGTTATCCTATACATAGGATATAATATGCGTATTAATCAAGCTATTACTCCTATAAAAGTTCCTTATGCTCTAGAAGAAATAAATCCAGGTGTGCAAATAACAGAAGATATGGTTGGTACTAAAGAAATACCTCAATCTATGTCTGATGGTACAATTTTAACTGATACAGCAGATGTTATAGATATGTACTCTAGTGCTGATAGCGTAATACCAGAAGGAAGTCTTTTCTATACAAGATCAGTTGTATCACGTGAACAACTACCAGGTAGTATTATCCTAGATTATCCTAGAGGTTATGTTCTATACAATCTTGATGTTGATATGGCAAGTACTTATAGTAACTCTATTTATCCTGGAAACTATATTGACATTTATTTAAAAGTACAAAATGTTGTTGATCCTAATAATCCTGCTGCTAGTGGTGATGATAGAATCATGGTAGGTAAACTTTTAGAAAATGTAAAAGTAATTGCTGTATATGATAGTGACGGTAATAATGTTTTTGCTAACTTAGATGAAAAAACAGTTCCATCACAAATTATCTTTGCTGTTCCAGAGGAATATCATATCTTACTTCGTAAAGCAAGCTTTTTAAGAGCCTATGAATCTGAGATAATTCCAGTTCCAACAGCTGAATCATTAGAAGATGAGCCAGGTGATGTAAATCTATCTAGTGAAGACTTAAAGAACTTTATAAATAACGTTACAGCTATGACTGAAGAAGATATTGCTGCAACTCAACAACAATAAAAAGGGAGGATAATTATGAACGATGCCATATTTGATAAATTAGACTTTGGGTTATTTAAACCCCTAATAGATAATGATGATATAACCGATATTTCTTATTGTAACCATGGTCAAATTTGGGTTCGTTCTTTAACAGATGGTTCAAAAAGAGTAGAAATTGAAGGGCTAAATGATGCTTTTGTCGAAAAGCTAGCCTTTCAATGTTCTAATGTTATGGGAACAACCTTTAACAATGCTAAACCTTTTCTAGATGCTGAATCTACTGAATTACGTCTTAATTTCGTTCATGAATCCATCGCTACTAATGGTATAGCTGTAGTTATTCGTAAAACACCAGCTAAGATTAGACTTAATAAAGAAAAATTAATTAGTGAGGATTATTTTACAGCTAATATCCATGATATTCTTATGAAATGTGTTGAAGGACATTGTAATATCATGGTAAGTGGAGAGACTGGTTCAGGTAAAACTGAATTTGTAAAGTATCTAGCTAGTCATACTAAAGAAAATGAAAAGATTATTACAATAGAAGATACTCTAGAACTTCATCTTGATAAAATATTTCCACATCGTGATATTGTTGCTATGAAGACAAATAATGTTGCAAGTTATAGTGAAGTGTTGGTAACCTGTATGAGACAAAATCCTAAATGGATACTACTATCGGAAGTACGTAGTGCTGAAGCAGTTACAGCTGTACGTAACTCAATTTCATCAGGACATAATATTTTATCAACAATCCATGCTGATAAAGCCAGTGCTATACCATACCGTATGTATTCATTACTTGAAAGTGATATTGATGTAGATCAATTTTTAAATACAATATATCGTTATATTCAACTTGGAGTCCACATTAAAGCTTATTATAGTAAAGAATATGGTAAATTCCATCGTGAAGTAGATGAAGTTGTAGAATTCTATGTGGATGAGAATAATAAGCCTCA